>JAICMB010000784.1 GCA_025929455.1 Bryobacteraceae bacterium
CGTGCGCACGCCATGGTGCAGCGTAAGGTTCACCGTGGCTTCAAACGCGCCGCTCTCGCGCTTCACCACGACAAGCTGCTGGGACGGATCGTCTTTCTTGAAATGGTGCTCCTGCGATTCCACCATACCCGGCGCCGAGAGGGAGCCGGTGACGAACGCGATGCCAACAGGCTCGAAGCCGCGCGGGGGCAGCGATTTCGTCGCCACGCCCGCCCAGAAGCTGTGCCGGTCGCCCGCGACGGCGGCAAATCCCGTAATGCCTTCGCGCGCGATCACGTCATAAATTTCATTGCGCTCGACATAAGCGGTGCACGGTTCGCCCGTGCCGAAGCCGCCATAGCTTTCATCGGGCCATGGCTTGCCGCCCATGCCATCCGGCAGATTGTGCGGGTCGGCGCGCATGTCGAGCGTGGCCTGCGTGTTGCCCCAAACCTTCCAGGTCGCCTGGGAGGTTTTCAGCCTGTCGATAAACCACGCCTTCTGCGTCGCCCCCAGCAAGGTCGCCGGCGGCCCGTCTTTCCGGTAGTTGGCGAACGTGACGTCGCCGAATTTGATGGTCTGCGGCGGCTTTCCGCCATTCGCTTCGCGGCCGCCATCGAGGACGATCTGGATATCTTCTGGAATGAAGGCAAAATCGTTCAGCGCGCTCGTCGCCGGATTGTCCATGGGATCCCTGGAGCGATACGAGCGCTGATCGGTAAGGATCAGCTCGACATTCTTTCCGAACCGTAGCGCACGATAGCCGATCAAGCTGTTTACCGCGGTGATGTTGTTAGGCTCGGTGCCCAGTCCGTCGTCGTCGAACGTCGTGATCGGCGCGTTCGTCACCGCGGGCGGATCGAATTTTTCAAGAGACGGATTTTTCTTCGTCACGCGCGCCGGATGAATCTCGAACCACACCTGCATGGCGGCAACCTTGCGCGTTTGCGAAGGGATATCGCCTTTCCCGAAATTCTGAAGCGACTGCCAGCCCTGCCACGAAAACTCGTGATTGTCCCAGATCGTTACGAAGGGAAGGTAAGCGCGCGCATCCTGGATGTCGGGATCGTGCAGATAGGCTTTGTAGATTGCGCGATAGCCGTCAACCGTCGTCGGCACGTGGAAGTCTTCGTGCTTTTCACCGTCCTCGTAACGCACGATGTCACGGACCTTGCGATCGTAATAGGTCGCGCGTTCTTCGGGATACCAGACCAGCTCATAGACGAAGTCGCCCAGATGCAGCACGAAGGCGAGCTTGTCTTCCGGCGCCGCGCGCTGATCTTCGTAGATCATGCGGCGATAGGCGTTCTGCGCGCCGTAGTTCGCGTTCTGGCACGAGACGAAGGCGAAATTCACGCGGCGCGGATCGTCGTCGGCGGGTGCGGTGACGGTGCGGCCGATGCGGCTGCCGCGTCCATCGCTGTCTGTGAAGCGGTACCAATATTCCGTGGCGGGCTTGAGCCCGCCCACGAGAACCCGAACGGTCCAATCGGATTCTTCCAGCGCGGTTGCTTTGGCTTTGGCGACCACAGTCTGAAAATCGCGATCCTGCGCGACTTCTACGATCAGCCGCGCGGCCTTGAGACCCTTGTCGTAAGGCCTGCGCGTCCACAGAAGAACGCTGCCGCTGTCCGGATCGCCGGAGGCCACGCCTTCCGGATAGAACTCGCGCCGTTCCCGCCATTTGGTGCGCGAGGGTGCGGGGCCTTTCGCCCATGCGGCGGTCGCACCCAATGCCGCGGCAGCGGCCAGTAGCTCTCTACGGGAAATCTTCGTCATGATGGGCCCCTCGCAAACGCTAAACGCTAGCATGCGAGACGATTTCATGAAGATCACACACCCGTTACAGAGCGCCCGCATAGCTGCTGGCGTTCGC
>JAICMB010000664.1 GCA_025929455.1 Bryobacteraceae bacterium
CCGCTTACAGACTTCCTGCATCGCGACGTTTTCCGCCAGCACCGAACCCGTAATGCTTGTGATGTCGTCATCGCGCGCGAACTGAATCGCGCGGCGCAGCAACTCGCTCCCGATGCCGTGGCCCTGATAGCGGTCCGCGACGATCACGGCGAACTCCGCCTCGCCGGGCTCGCGCGTTTTGATCAGGCGTGCAACGCCGAGGATCTCCTCCCCGCCGCGCGCCGCCACCAGCGCCATCTGCCGGTCGTAGTCGATAAAGCAAATTCGCGTGAGCCGCTCGTGCGAGACGCGCTGCTCGAACCGCATGTAATGGAAGTAGCGCATGTACACCGTGCGGTCCGACAGGTTCTGGTGAAACTGTACGATCAGCGGCTCGTCTTCCGGACGAATCGGGCGGATCGTGACGTTGCTGCCGTCCGGCGTGGTCCACTCGCTCACGTACTGCAACGGATAGGGCCGGATCGCCGGGCGCGGCAAATCGGACGCGGCCAGGGCGGGATCGTGCAGAACGATGCGCGCATCCAGCGCGACGATGCGGTCGTGCGCGACGTAGAGCGGGTTGATGTCGATCTCCTTGATGCCGCATTGCTCCACGATCAACTGGCTGAAGCGCACCAGTATCGATTCGAGCGCCGCCATGTCGACGGGCGGCCGGCCGCGCACGCCTTTAAACGCCTGCGAAATGCGCGTCTGTTCAATCAGCCGCCGCGCTAGCGTGCTGTTCAGCGGCGGCAGCCCGATGGCGCGATCTTTCCAAACCTCGACAAGCTGGCCGCCCGCGCCGAACACGATCACCGGTCCGAACTGTAGATCGACGCTGCTGCCGAGAATCGTTTCGTAACCGTGGCTCGCAATCATGGGCTGCACACTGACGCCGAGAAAATCCTGCGGCTTGACGGCGTTTTTGATGCTTTGCCATGCTTTGCGGACCGCTGCCGAGTCGGTGATGTTCAACAGCACACCGCCGACGTCCGTCTTGTGCGTGATCGTATCCGAGTGCAGCTTCAGCACGACTGGGAAACCCATGCGTTCCGCCGCCGACGCCGCTTCGTCTTCGCTCGACGCCACCACCGTATCGAGCACCGGCAGGCCGTAGTCCGCCAGCAGTTGTTTCGATTCCGCCTCCGTCAGCAGCGTCCTGCCGCTCGCGCGCGCCGCGGCTACCATCGCCCCCGCGCGTGCCGTATCGGCCGCATTTCCCTCCGATCCGCCGGGTAGCGACGGCGTCTCGTACATCGAGCGCAGGTTGTAGCTGTAGCGCCACATGTACGTAAACGCGCGCACGGCACTGTCGGGAAACGCGAAGACCGGCATTCCGGCCCGGCCCAGAATCTCGCGTCCGGCCGCCACGTCCGCGCCTCCCATCCAACTTGCGAATACCGGCTTGCCGTCGAGCTTTGCGAACTCCTTGATCGCCTCCGCGATTCGGGTGGGATCGGTCATGCCCTGTGGCGTCATGATGATCAGCAGACCGTCGGCATTCGCATCCTTGGCAACGAGTTCGACCGCCTTACGATAGCGATCGACGCCCGCGTCGCCCAGCACGTCGACAGGATTCGCGTGGCTCCAGTGCGGCGGCAGCAATGCATCCAGCCCGGCCTTCGTTTCCGGGCTCAGCGCGGCCAGTTCGCCGCCCTGCGCAATGAGCGCATCGGTGGCCAGCACCGCCGGACCGCCCGCGTTCGAAACAATGAGCAGCCGCGCGCCCTTGGGACGCGGCTGCTTCGCCAGCACGTCGGTCATGTAAAAAATATCGGAAATGCGATCGACGCGCAGCACTCCGCAGCGGCGAAACGCGGCATCGACGACGGCGTCGGACCCGGCGAGCGCGCCCGTATGCGATGCCGCGGCATGCGCGGCGGCCTCGGTGCGTCCGGCTTTGATCACGATGATCGGCTTGCTCAGCGCTACTTCGCGCGCCGCCGACAGGAACGAGCGAGCGTCGCCGATCGACTCCATGTAGATCACGATGCTGTGCGTATGTAGGTCGCTACCTAAATAGTCGATCATGTCGCCCCAGCCCACGTCCGCCATGGAGCCAATCGAAACGAACGCACTGAACCCGACATTCTCCTTCAAGCTCCAATCCAACACCGCCGTACACATGGCGCCGCTCTGGCTTACGAACGCCACGTTGCCGGGCCGCGCCACCGTATTCGCGAAGGTCGCGTTCAATCCGCTGCGCGGGTTCATGATGCCCAGGCAGTTAGGACCGATCACGCGCATGTTGGCGCGCCGCGCTTCCGCGGCCACCTGCCGTTCCAGATCCAGTCCGGCCGCGCCCGCCTCTCTAAAGCCGGCCGAAATGACGACGGCCGCCGCAACACCCGCCACACCGCATTCGCGAACCACTTGGGGCACCGTCGCGGCAGGCGTGGCAAACACCGCGAGGTCGACCTCTTCCGGAACCGCGGCGATGGCCGGATACGCACGCACACCGAGTACGTTTTCGCGTTTCGGATTCACCGGGTACACGGCGCCGCCGAAGGGGCTGCTGATCAGGTTCCACAACAA
>JAICMB010000277.1 GCA_025929455.1 Bryobacteraceae bacterium
CTTGGCGAGGCTCAGATCAAGCGTATGCAGACCGGGACCGCGCACGGTGCCGACACCGCAACTGCCGAACGTATGCGGGGCCGGCGCCGCGTAGGAGTTTGGATCGAACCACTGATAACCGCCCAGGGGCGAGTTCTGTTCGCCGAAAACGTCGGGCGGCGCGATGCAGTCCGCCCGCGAGCCACGCGAGTTGGTGCCGGAGGCATCGGGACCGGAGATGGTCAGCGGGAAACCGCTGTGGACACTCAGTATGCCGTTGATCTGCCAATCGCCGAGCACCGCGTTCGCTACCGGGTTCAGATTCTTGCCGAACTTGCGGTCGCGGCCGAACGGCAGGTCATAGGTGGCATAACTGGTCAGCACATGAGCGACGTCGTAGTAACATGGACCCCACTCCCCTCGCTTGTTATACAGGTTCTGCCAGTAAGCGGAGGTAGGCGCAGCTTGGCCGCCCGCTCCGTAGTAGCCGATGGAGTCGGTCATGCACTTAGAATAGGTGTACGCGATCGAGTATTCCAGGCCGTTGCTGAAGCGTTTCAGCAGCGTCGCCTGCAACGCGTTGTAGCTCTGGTTGCCGTTGGAGGCGGTGCCGGAAACCTGGCTGATCTCTTGTACCAGGGGCTGGTTGCCGGACAGATACGGACTGCCAACCACCGTGCCATCGGGCAGCAGCATCGATTGCAGGTACGGCATCGGGACCATCAGATGGGTGGTGCGCTGTCCGACGTAGCCGACTTGTAGCGTCGTGGAATTGGTGAACTGCTGCTGGATCGTGAAGTTCCACTGATTCGAGACCGCCGGCTGGACATTGGGATCCCAGACGCGCAGCAGCGCGCTGTTGAACGGATCGCCGGGGTTCGCTTCGAGCGGAAGAAAGCCCTGGCTGAGCATAGAGCCCGGCAGAGACAGCGACGTGTAGCTTGCGTTCGTCTCATGCGCGAACGGCGGATTGATGGTGAGGCGAAGGTTCGTTCCGGTGCCTTCGAGATATGAGGACAACGTGTACGCGCCGCGTACCACCGTGTTCTTTCGCGGATTCCATGCGAATCCGATACGGGGCTGATAGTTCGCGACGCCGTTGTACTGGTTGTACAGGGCGCGGCTGTTGCCGTTCTGCCCGGCGATTTCGATCTCGCCGGAGAAGAGCCCGAAGTTGGTTTGGCGGTCCTTCACTTCTACCCACGGCGTGTGCACTTCATACCGCAGGCCGAGATTCAGAGTCAGGTTTGGCCTCACGTGCCAGTCATCCTGGAAGAAGCCCGCCAAGATGTTTGAGCGCTGTCCCCAGGTTCCACCGTTTACGCCGCCGCCGATCGCTTCCGGCAGACCGAGGATGAAGTCGGCTTCGGCGATACCGCTGCCCGAACCGGACACGGCCAGCGGATTCGGCCCTGCCGTGTAGCGGCCGCTGAATGTGAACGTTCCGGCTCTGCCGTTGTTGCCGGAGTAGAAGGTGTTGATGCGATTGCGCCAACCCTGGAAGCCAATGTGCATCGTGTGGGCGCCCTTAGTGATGTTGAGCGTGTCTTCGTACTGGATAACGGTGTCGGCGAAAAGCTGATAGATATCGGCGTTGCCGATGGTGCCCGCATTGCCGCCTGAGAAGCTCATGGCCGGAAGAATCTGGGAGGGAATACCTGGCAGGCCCACCGTCTGCGGCAAATTGGAAATGCTGCTGCCGCTCGCGCCGTTGTTGACCCGAACGTAGTTGACACCGAAGCGCGCCTCATTGACGGCATTCGGCGAAATCGACCGTGTCCAGTCCAGTACGCCGTTGTGCGCGGGATAGGTTGCGAAGGAGTTGTAGAAGATCGGCACGGTGTTGTTGCCGGGGTTGTCGATCTGGCTGCGCGAGTAGCGGCCGAAGATGCGGTCCTTCTCGGAGATGTTCCAGTCCACTTTGACATCGCCCTGATCGCCGTTGATGTGCGTGTTGGACGAGTACAACAGGTTGTTGATCAGGCCGGGTCCGGTCGGCAGCGGATACGCGGTCGTGTTGTTTACGATCTTCTGCGCCACCGGGTCCAGCAGGCTGGCCGGAATAATATTGCCGGGAAACGGCTGGCGCTGGCCGTTGACGACATTGAACGGATTGTAGAGCTGAATGCCGGGCAGGAGCGCGGAGAAATCGCCCTGGCGCTCGGCGGCGGTTAAAACGCTGGCGTAGCCGGTGCTGGTGGGCGTGTCGAAGCGCTGGCCTTGATAGTCGACGAAAAAGAACAGCTTGTCGTGCTTGATCGGTCCGCCTAACGTGCCGCCGAATTCGTTCCAACGCAGCTTCGGCCGGTCCGCGCCGGTAAAGTTGTTCGACCATGAGTTCGCGTTGAGGACATCGTTGCGGAAGAACTCGAACGCATCCCCGTGGAATTGGTTGCTGCCGGACTTGATGGTGGTGCTGATAATGCCGCCCATGAAATTGCCGAACTCGGCTGGTGCGTTCTGAGTGATCTCGTTGAACTCCTGAATGGCGTCGACGCTGGGCGCGTATCCCACCAGATTGTCCGAGACCTGGTTGTTATCCATCCCGTCGAGGATGAAGTTGTTGGCCTGCTCGCGGTTGCCGTTCACATAAGGACGTCCGCTGCTCGCGGTAGTCTGGCCGTTTGTGAAACTGGACGGGTCGGGATGAACGCTGCCCGCGGTCAGGAGCGTGAGTTGCACGTAGTTGCGCGTTGCCAGAGGCAGCGTAACGTTGGTGCGCTGGTCGATTACTTGTCCGAGTTGGGTCGATTCGGTCTGCAGCACCGGCGGTGCCGCCGTAACTTCAACCGTTGTCGTAACGTTGCCGACCTGCAGCGCGAAATCGATGCGCGCCACCTGATTCAACTGCAGCGTTATGTTGGATTGCGTGGCAGCCTGAAATCCGGTGCTCTCTACGCGCACGTTGTAGACGCCGACCGGAAGGTTCGGAAGATTGTAGCGGCCGTCGTCGCCGGAGGTGGTCGTGTACTGTACACCGCGCTCGACACTGGCAGCCGTGATTTTGGCGTTGGGGACACCCGCTCCCGTCGGGTCCATTACTTGACCGGTTATCGTTGCGGTGACTTGCTGCGCCCGCGCGGGCGTCGTCAGGGATACCGCGAACAGGCACGCCAACAGCGCGCCGGCCGCGAAAGCCGGGACCGATTGCAAGTTCCTCCAACGTGAAACATTAATTGCTTTGCGCTTGCTTTGCATAACTCCTCATATGACTTATGCCATAGGCATTTCAGCGACCCTTGCGTGTGGTGCTGCGGCTATCCTGCGGTCGCGCAGGAACACTGTCAAGCGTTGGAACTGTTGCGGGAGTGTTATGCCGAGGTTCGTTACGGAGCGAACGTGCGTGTTTTCCGAACGTTGCGGAATCGGCCCGTGGGGCACACCGGCGCATGGTGGCCGCGGCGGTCCGCCATACGCCGGAGAGTGTCTCTGTAATACGACGCGCGTGCGGGAAAGTTCTTTCAGGATTTGGAGGCGAGGTGGGGAGGGCTTCTGAAACTGGTAGCCCGGCGAACCGGCGCGTACAACGGTTTGCCGGGCCACTCCACGTTCGATGTGTTTCGAACGTCTGGATCTTATGGCGATAGGATTGATTAGGTCGTTCGAGCTTCATGGGCGAGGGCACGTCAGCAGCTCCGCAATTGAGTCAGACCACAGCGTCCGCCGTGCAGGACGAGCTTATACGGGTCCTCTCGAGCCACGAATTCCGGACCAGTAAGCGCTGCCAGGAGTTCCTGAAGTACGTCGTCGAGACCACGCTTCACGGACAGGGCGACACATTAAAAGAAAGGACCATCGGCGTAGACGTCTTCGGGCGTCCCGCCTCCTACGATCCGAGCGAAGACGCGACGGTGCGCGTGAAAGCGAGCGAGGTCCGCAAGCGGCTGGGCCTGTATTACGGCAGTGCGGGCGCGGGCGACGCGATTCGCATTGAGCTGCCCGCGGGAACGTACGTGCCTGAATTTCGGGTGCTACCGGAGGCGGCGCACCCTATACCGGACACCACGGCCAGGCACTGGCCGCCACACATTATGCGCGTGGCCGTGATTACGGCCGTACTGCTGGTCATCGGATCCGCGGCTGCGTATTCATGGGTGCGTACGCATTCGAACAACACGAACATCGTCGATCAGTTCTGGGCGCCGGTGCTCGAAGGCTCCAATCGAGTGTCGCTCTGCGCGGCCTGGGTCCCGGTGTACGCGCCCGTGTCGGACAGGGTGCCACCGAAGACCCTCGCGGACTTTATTCAACTGCCCGATCAGTTTGTTGGCGGCGGTGATCTGATTGCGATCTCGCAGCTTTCGGCGATGCTTACGCGCATGGGCCGGCCGTATCGCGTGCGTCTGGGCAGCGACGTCTCATTCGAGGACCTGCGGCAGGCGCCGGCGGTGCTGGTCGGCTATTCCTACACGCGCTGGAAGGAGATTAGTGACCGCCTCCGCTATGTAATCGAAACCTCTGACCCTCCGGTACGCATCCTTGATAATGGCAAGCCTACCAAATGGGCGCTCGCGGGCCCGCCGCCCGACCGGCACGTGACGGAAGATTACGCTATCGTGACACGCGTGTTCCATCCCGACACGCACGCCATGCTGGTTGAGATCGCGGGCATCACGCAGTACGGAACGCAAGCCGCCGCGGACCTGGTGACCAATCCTGATCTGCTCACGGAGGCACTGCGCCATGCGTCGCCAGACTGGCGCCACAAAAACATGCAGCTCGTTCTTCATGTCCGGGTCATTGCCGGCGCGCCGACAGCGCCGCGTCTGGCGGCCACCTACTTCTGGTAGATACTACCGCCTCGGGTTCGCGTCACAATCGAAGTATGAGACCCGTAGCCGTAATCGGGATCGGCAAGACACCGTTCGGAGCGTTTCCTGATCGTGACCTGCGATCGCTCGCGGTCGAAGCTGGAAACAAAGCGATGGCTGACGCCAACGTCGAGCCGGGGCAGGTAGAAGCGTTCTACCTCGGCAATTTTGCGGGGCCGGAGTTCGCGGGACAAAACCATCTGGCGCCATACATCGCGTCCGGGCTGGGCATCACGGGCGTGCCGGCGACGCGCTTTGAAGCTGCGTGCGCGTCCAGCGGCTCGGCGTTTTATCACGCGGTGTCCGCCGTGGGCGCGGGCCTGCACGATATCGTGCTCATCACGGGCGTCGAGAAGATGACGTCGCAGCCGACGCCCCGCGTGGCCGAGATTCTTGCCGCGGCGGGCGATGCGTGCGGCGAAGTGCGCGCGGGCGCGACCTTTCCAGCGCTGTTTGCCATGATCGCGCGGCGGCACATGTATCAGTACGGCACCAC
>JAICMB010000056.1 GCA_025929455.1 Bryobacteraceae bacterium
CTGCACGTATCACGCTTCGCGCGGCAGCACTCTGCTCGGGGACATCGCCGATCTCAATGATAACGGCAACACCGATGCGCGGCCGGGCTCGATCGTAAACGGCAATACGCGCAAATTCGTTTTGGGCGCACGGCATGGGAACTACTCGTTAGCCGCAGGCGCGACGTACACGATCGGCGTCACGTGCGGCACTGACAGCCAGGTCTCGAAAACGTTCCAGACGCGGCCCATTCCCTGGGACGCGACGTATCCGCTGACGGTGCCATTCAATCCCGCGCGTTTCGGCAACATGGATTATCCGCTCATCAACTGGAACGATCCCAGCCAGAGCTACATCGATCCGATGACCGGCGCCGAGACATGGCGCATCTCGAGCGTCGGCATCCTGAACCAGGGCACGCAGCGCAACAACAGAGTTGCGCTTGCAGATGACTTGAGCGGCGGTCAGTGGACGGGAGTTGAGAATGCGGGAAGCGGCTCGAATTGCTCCAAAGGCCAGTGCGCGCATGCCACGGGCGGCCCCGCGGACAAGATGTTCGTGCCCATGGCGCCGACGAACTGCTCCGGCGGCGGAAACTTTGCCGGCTTCCGCCACGCGGGAAATCCCTGCGTTATCGACGATGTTCTGGTGGACGTGTTCTGCGGGAACGCCTCTACAAGCGGAGTATCCTTGACCCTGCAATGGTCGCTCGATCACGGCAAGACAGTGGTCGGCAATCGTATTTTGACGGCCGCATGCCCTAGCGGCACGCCTGCGAAGATCGGCACATATCCTGACGCGAAACCGCAGCCAATCTGGAAAGGCTGGGGATTCACGCCCGCGCGGTATAACATCTGGCCGATGGTGGGCAACGCCGACATTTCCAATTCCGTGGTGAACGCTACGCAGGGCTCGTTCTGGACCATGGGCGAAATGGGCCCGCGCATTTTGATCAACGGGGCGTACTACGACATCGCCGGGGTCGATTCTCCGTTACGCCTGCGGTTGGCGCAGGATTTAAGCGCGAGCGGCGCAAACTGGCAGTCGGCAGCATCGGGACTGGTCATTACAAAGAACGGGCCGCAGGGCTCCACGGTCGACGCCGCCATCAACATCAACATCGCGTATACCGAGAGCGTCGACACGGGGCTGAACGGCGACCCCAGTCTTTTCAACTGGAATCCGGTAAGCGTATCGAAAACCGCGGACGGGACCGCGCTCGACACACCGCTGACGGGATATTTCGGCGCATTCAACGCAATCAGCGGAGCGATGCAGGTGTTTCTGTGGGTGCCGTACAACGCGGATGGCTCGGTGCGCAACGAAGTGCGCGCGCTCAGCCGGGCGTGCGTAGACAGCAAATGGTCTTCGTTTCACGGCAATGGCGACGCGTTCCCATCGTGTGTGTATTTGAGTACCGGGCCGCAGTCGGTGTTCGGCAGCAGCGACGGCAAGAGTTTCTACACGCATGACATCGGGACCAAACACTTGTTCCGTGTCACCTATAACGAAAAGCGCGCCGGCTGCGACGGTTTCCCTGCGTATCATCCCGATCCTGCCAGCGGGGATTACCCGACGAACGCCGTCGGCGCCGTAGACTGCTTCGATTACGACAACATCACTCCGACCGCGGCGCACAAGGACCTGCAACAACAGGTGATCAGCGCGTATCAGACCGGCAAAAATATGAACGGCGAGACAGTCGGCCCGCCTCATCCCGGCTTCGATCTGGGCTGGATGTCGGCGTTTTCGATGGATCTGACCAGCGGCGGGCTCATGATCGGGCACATGATGAACGGACACGAGCATCTGGGCATCATCGCCTCGTTCGATCTCGATACGGGCGTATTGAAGTGGGTTCGCGACACGTGGTCCGGGCCGACATCGACATCCGGAACGGCGCCCAGCGTTGCAGGCCCGGGGCGCTGGGGAGGCTTTCACTCCTGCAGCTACACATTTGAAACGTGGGTCTGGTGCGCGGACAATCCGATCGGCGACGGCGGCAATGCGGTCCCGTTCGCGAGCGCGTTCACAATGCCCGTTGTCGCGATCAACCGTGCGGGCAGCGGCCACGACGCGGCATGGGATTGCAAGAACTGCGGCGGCCCGCAACAGAGCACGGCGCTGGCGCGCGGCGAAGCGTATACGTGTCCGGCGGCCGATCAGTTATTGCCCGACTACGCCGCGTTCGCGGGGACACAGAACTGTGTACAGGTGCGCGTATCGCAACCGCCGTGCGATGTGCACCCGAACAGCACGTACGTTTTCCCCGACGGCAAAACGGAGAAGGATGAGTTCCCTTGTACAACTCCCGGCTTCGGTGTGGCGAACGCGAACGCGTCGAAACTGCAGGATCTACTGCAGGGCGACTGGCTATATGTGCAGGCCACCGGGCGCAACGTGGAGCGCTTCGTGGTGCTGACGGCGCCGTCGTACAACGCGACGAACGACACTACGTTTTGGGTAATGCGCTGGGCCAAGCACAATCTATGGCTGCCGATATGGAACGACCCGAACGACGACGACAAGTCGTACGCTCCGGCCTTGGGAGATGGCTGGTCTCTCGAGGCGGCGCCATTTTCCGGCAGCAGTCTGACGGCCGACGCGGGCGGGAACAACGACTGGGTGCGGGACAATCCGATGCATTCGGCGTGTCACGGAGTGATCGGCAACGGAACGGTGAAGGACACGGCGACATGGGTGAGCATCGGCTGCTACGGAAACGTCGGCAGCTTCGATGTGCCGCCGGCTCAACTGCCCTTGGCGCCGGTGCAGACGTTCGGGCAAAATCCGTTAACGTTTGCGGGAGCGAAAGGAGACACCTACGTACAGAGTTATCCGAGCCTCAGCTACGGTCCGGGGGCGGCGAAGGTGCCGTTCGTCGCCGATTTTCGTCACGTCAACCCGCCGACCGGGAATGGGCCGGAGTTTACCGGACAGTCGATCGGCACCACCAACATCGCACTGGTGCCCGGCACATCAAAGTCGTACAAACTCGTTGAGCCCACACGCGCGCCGCTGAATTACAAACTGCTTCCGTATCACGGCTGGGCGGGGCGTTTTCTGTTGAAGGACATCAGCGGACCGACTACAGGGAACACGGCCGACCTGCCGGACTACACGTTTTGCGTCGCGTTGAACGCCGATGAATGCTTGAAGGGCAGTAAACCGGGCGACCTCTACGCGACCGTGCCGGGTGCGTTTGTCCAAAATGGATGCTGGACGGACCAGCTCACCTTTCCGGTGCCGTGCATTATTCAATTGAGTCCGGTGACCGGAACGGCCATGCAACTCCGTATCGACAATTACGCGGGCCCCGGACTGCGGCGTTTCGGCATGAATCACGGCATGCCGGGCACACAATACGAATTTTCGAACTGCCGCATTTCGCCCGACGCGAATTTCCTGATCTGTTTTGGAAACTGGCTGGACGGCGTGCGCAACGACTGGCTCGCGATCCATCTGCAACCCACACCGCAGCCGGACGGCGTGCCGCGCAATACATTTATCCCGATGAACATCCCCGTCAACGGCGTTTCGTGGGCGGCAGACGCGCGCGCGCGATTCGGATATGCGGAGAACGGGAACGTTGCATTCGGGCAGTTGCGGTGCACACCGTACGCGCAGGATTGCTCGACCGAGATCCCGTCATCGCACGGCACCGATCCGTACAGCTTTACCTCGGAGCATGTCGAGCGCCAACCGTGTCCCAACGGCAGCACGTGTAACGTCGAGATACCCGCGATCTCAGGACGCGTACTGTACTATGTGATTGACCGGCTCGATCGCAACGGCAACGTCGTTTCGACCACGCCGATGGATGCCCTCGCGGTGCCGTAGCGAGGGCAGAGCGCTGGTGGCGGCCGGCCCGCCTTATGGTACACTTCGACGCCGCACATCGAGCCATTCAGTACCCACAAGACCGGCGTTTTCGAGTCTGGATCAAGCCCGCGGTGATTGTGGGGGTGATCGTCGCGGTGCTCATACCGCTGATCATCGCGTGGACGCAGTTCGCGTTTTTCGGACTGCCGTACATCCCGCCCGTGCCGCAGTACAACCCGCAGACCGCAATCGGTCCGCACGGGTTCCCGCTGTGGATTCGCTACACGCACTTCTTCAATTTCCTGTTCATTACGATGCTGATGCGCAGCGGTCTTTCGATTCTGATGGACCATCCGCGGCTGTACTTCAATAACGGCTGCACACCGGGCACGGAGTGGATTCGCTTTACGCCTCTGCGCGTTCCCAAGGACCGTATCTGGACTGCGAAGGACGACGCCCGCTATATCTCACCGCTGGTCGCCACACCGGGTTACCGTCACACAGTGGGCGTCGCACGTTCCTGGCACTTCATCGACGTGTACGGGTTCGTGATCACCGGCTTCATTTTTGTTGCGCTGCTGTTCGCAACGGAGCAGTGGAGACGGCTGGTCCCGACGTCAGGCATGGTGGTCGTGCAAGCGTGGAACGTTTTTGTCCATTACGCCAGTTTCCATTTGCCGCCGGAGCCGAACGGATTCTACGGTTACAACGCCCTACAGCAGATTGCGTACTTTTCAACCGTGTTCGTATTTTCGCCGCTGCAGATTCTCACGGGGTTGGCGATGTCCCCGGCTCTGGTGAACCGGTTCGCGTGGTTCCCTAAGCTGTTCGGCGGACGCCAGGGTGCGCGATCGGTTCATTTTGTTTTGTTCCTGTGCTTCCTCGCATTCCTGGTCGTGCACATCACTTTGGTCGTGATGACGGGCTTTGCGCGCAACATGAACCATATCGTCATGGGCACCGACGATCTGCGGCCCTGGGGCATGGTGTGGGGCTTCGTCGGGATCGCGATCGTCGTTTTGTATTGGGTCGCCGCGCAGTATGTATCGTGGCATTTCCCACGATTCCTGCAACATGCGCAGGAAGCCGTGAGCGTGCCGCTGCTGCTTGCAACTCTCGACCGCTTCCGCCCGCGCCGGAATTACCGGCCGTCCGACATTTCACCGCATTTCTGGCCGAATGGAAAGATGCCGAAGCGGGCGGACTGGAACGAGCTTGCCGCTCACGATTTCCGCGATTACCGGTTGCACGTCGGAGGACTTGTGGAGCGGCCAGTGACACTTTCGCTGGCCGATCTCGCGCAGCTCGGGGAAGAGGAAACGATCACGATGCACCACTGTATCCAGGGCTGGTCGGGCATCGCGAAGTGGGGCGGCGTGAGCTTTAAGACCGTTATCGATCTGGTCAAGCCGAGACCGGAGGCGAAAAGGGTCGCGTTCTTTTCATATGGCGAGGCGCTGTATGGCGGGCAGTATTATGACACCCAACTCATTGAAGACGCCCTGAAGCCCGAGTGCATGCTCGCATTGGACATGAACGGGGCCCCGTTGCCGCTCGAATACGGCGCACCGCTGCGACTGCGCGTGGAGAACCAGCTCGGATACAAGATGGTGAAGTGGATCGAGCGCATTGAGTTCATAGCGTCGGACAAGGTGCTGGGCAAAGGCGAGGGCGGGTCCAACGAGGACGAAGAATATTTCGATCTGCTGCCGAATATCTGAAGCGGCGCATTGGCATGCACCTGCGGGCAGGGTGGCACACCGATCGGCGATCGTGCGCCATCACGCGAGGCGGGTCTGAAGGCGCGCCAACCGTCGAAGCCGGGCATGCGCTACAAAGCTCTTGGAAGCCCCGCGCATCGTGCGGCGGCGGGCGAGGCGGGTTTGGCAACCCGCTGCAGCCTGACAGCCTGCCCCACAATGTTTGTATGCGGAACGATGCCGCGGTTTTGTTGATTCACTGTCCGGACCGCAAGGGATTGGTTGCGAAGGTGTCGGGACTGCTGTACGAGTTCGGCGCCAACATTATTCATGCCGATCAACATCAGGACCTCGCCGCGGGCCTGTTTTTCATGCGTGTGGAATGGGCGCTCGACGGGTTCGATCTGCCCCGCTTTGAAGATGAGTTCCGTTCGCTCGCATCGCAGCTGAATATGCGGTGGACGTTGGAATCCAACGTGAAGCAGACGCGGGTGGCGCTGCTGGTTTCACAACATCTGCATTGTCTCGCCGACATTCTGCAGCGCCACCGTAGCGGCGAGCTGAGCTGCGAGATACCGCTGATTATCGGCAACCACCCGGACGCGGAATCGCTCGCGCAGTTCCACGGGATCGCGTTCCATCATGTTCCTGTCCGGCGCGAGGATAAACGCGCGGCGGAGCAGGAGCAGTTGCGGCTGTTGCGCGAGGCGGAGCTGGATATCGTGGTGCTCGCGCGCTACATGCAGATTCTCTCGCCGGAGTTTGTCCGCGCGTATCCGTCGCGCATCATCAACGTTCACCACTCGTTCCTGCCGGCATTCATCGGAGCGCGGCCGTATCACGCGGCGTTTGAGCGGGGCGTAAAAATAATCGGCGCGACCAGCCATTTCGTGACGGAACAGCTCGATGAGGGACCGATCATTGAGCAGGACGTGGTGAGAATCTCACACCGGGATCAGGTGCAGGATCTCATCCGGAAGGGCCGCGACCTAGAGCGCGTGGTGCTATCTCGCGCTCTAGGGTGGACGCTGGACCATCGCGTTCTGAGTTATGGCGTGAAGACCGTGGTTTTCGCCTGAGGCGCGCGCCGGAAAATGCCGCAAACCTCCGCTACGATAGGTAAAGATGGCCGAGGCAACCACCCTCAACCCGCTGCTGGAAGTAGAGTTTCGCATTCCGTTCGACCGCGTGCAGGCTGCCGATGTGCGGCCCGCGATGAAAGACCTGTTGCACCAGGCAAACGAGCGGATCGAGCGCATTGTGGCGCTGAAGGACCCGCGCACGTTCGTCAACACCATGCTCGATCTCGACGGTTGCACCGAGACGCTCGAGTATGCGATGGGCATCGTAAAGCATCTCGAGGCAGTCGCCAGTTCACCAGAAATGCGCAGCGCGTTGAACGCCGTGCAGCCGGAAGTCAGCGCATTCTACTCCTCGATTCCGCTGAACCAGGGGCTATGGCGCGCCATTTGCGAGTATGCGGAAACAGACGAAGCCCAGGGCCTGACCGGAACCCGCGCGCGATTTCTGAAGAAGACCATCGACAGCTTCCGCCGCCACGGCGCGGAGTTGCCGCCCGAAGGCAAAGCGAAGCTCAGTGAAATCGACGTCGAACTGGCGAAGCTGACGCAGAAGTTTTCCGAAAACGTGCTGGATTCGACTGCCGCGTGGGAGCTGGCGATTCAGGACGAGTCGAAGCTGGCGGGATTGCCCGAGAGCGCACGGGCGGCGGCGCGGGAAAGCGCGCGGTCCAAAGGCGTTGAGGGCTGGCGGTTCACGCTGCAGCAGCCCAGCTACGTCGCGCTGATGACGTATCTGGACGACCGCGGGATCCGCGAGCAGGTCTGGCGCGCCTACGCCAATCGCTCTGTCGAACCGGAGCGCGATAACCGGCCGATCATCCGTGAGATTCTGCGGCTGCGGCGCGAGAAGGCGCAGTTGCTCGGCTATCGCGATTTCGCGGACCTGGTGCTCGAAGACCGGATGGCCAGGTCCGGAGCTCGCGCGCAGGAATTCATCGACGATCTGAAGCGCAAGACGGAAGCGCGTTTCGAGGAAGAAAACCGGGCGCTCGTGGAGTTCAGCCGTCAGCCCGAGTTGGCCGCCTGGGATATCGGTTACTGGGCGGAGAAGCAGCGCGCCGCGCAGTACGAATTTAACGAGGAAGATCTGCGCCCGTACTTCCCGCTCAACAAAGTCATCGCGGGCATGTTCGAGATCGTAGGCCGCCTGTATGGAATCGAAGTGGTGGAGCGGCCGGGCGCGCCGGTGTGGCATCCCGACGTGAAGTATTACGAAATCCGCGATCACGGAGAGTTACTGGGCGCTTTCTATGCGGACTGGTACCCGCGCGAGAACAAGCGCGGCGGCGCGTGGATGGACGCGTTCATCACCGGCGTCGATTACGGGAACCGCTTTGGGCCGCATGCGGGCTTGATCTGCGGCAATCTGACCCCCCCGGTCGGCGGCAAGCCCGCGCTGCTGACGCACCGCGATGTCGAAACCATCTTTCACGAGTTCGGGCATTTGTTGCATCACTGTCTGAGCCGCGTTGAAGTGCGCAGCCTGGGCGGAACGAACGTAGCGTGGGATTGGGTGGAGCTGCCGTCGCAGATCATGGAAAACTGGTGCTGGGAACGCGAAGCACTGGACCTGTTCGCGCGTCATTACGAAACCGGCGAGCCGATCCCGGAGGAGTTGTTCCGCAAAATGCGGCGCGCGAAAAATTTCCGCGCCGCGAACGGGCAAATGCGCCAGCTCGGGTTCGGGTTTGTCGATTTGGGTTTACACCGCGATTACTCGCGGGATCGTGACGGCGATGCGATGCAGTACGCGCGCGAAATCCTGCAACAGTTTACGCCGGCGCCGCTGCCGGAGCAGTACAACATGATCGCGAGCTTTACCCATCTGTTCGCGAGTCCAGTCGGATACGGCGCCGGGTACTACTCGTACAAGTGGGCCGAAGTGCTCGATGCCGACGCGTTCACGGCTTTTCAGCAGGAAGGTATTTTCAGCCGCGAAGCGGGGCTGCGCTTCCGACGCAACGTACTCGCGCGCGGCGACAGCGAAGACCCAACTGTCCTGTTCCGGGGCTTTATGGGCAGAGATCCCAACCCGGACGCACTGCTGGTGCGGTCCGGGCTGGTCTCGAATTAGAGCGCTACTTCTTAGCGCCGGTGGGTTGTTGCGGGCCGGAGTGCGACTGCGAGCTTTGCTGCTGCGAACTCTGCGCGCTCGGCTGTGAACCTTGCTGCCCGGAGCCGTGCTGCTGCGAGGACGACGAGCTGCTGCCGCTGCTCTCGCCCTGGATCTGGATTTGGCGGCGGCTCTTTTCCTGCTCCTTCGGCAGCGGCACCGTAACCTCCAACACGCCGTTGCGGAACTCAGCACGCGCCTGGTCGGTTTGTGTACCCTCGGGGAGCGGGATGGCGCGATAGAAGCGGCCGTAGCTGCGTTCGGTGCGATGGAACCCGCCTTCTTCAGCGGTGTGCTCCTGTTTGCGCTCTCCTTCGATCACGAGCATATCGTTGTCGATTTCGACCTTGACGTCGTTCTTGTCGATGCCAGGCAGATCGGCACAGACGAGCAGGCTGCCGTCCTTCTCGCGCACTTCCATGGCCGGGAGCCACGATTGTCCCCCGCCCTGCCCGCGCGATTGCTGCGAGCTGCCTCCCGTGCGGCCGAACGTCTGATCCATGAAGTCCGTCATTTCGCGCAAAAGCGCGAACGGGCTCATGCTGAAAAGATCGCCGCCCCAGCTCTGTCCGGGAGAAGACGATCCACGCCGTTGAATTTGTTGTTGCTGCCCGGGGTGCTCACCCGAGCGCGTTGGCTGACGGTTTGTCATAAGACACACTACCTCCACAAATAATTCCAACGTATAGAAGCCGGTGTGGAGGGGGGCGTTACGACGTAACGGTGTAGTAGAGGAGGACTCGCGGGGCAGGCACTCGCGTTACCTGCCCCCGTTTTAATCAGCTTCGTTTCGACGAACGTGCCGACTGCGTCTTGGCGGTTTCGAACAATGCTCCGCTGGAGAGCGCCAGAGCCGGGATAGCAATCGAGTGGTCGATCAGATCAGCCATGGCGTGAATGGGCAAGCCCTCGGCTTCCTTCACGAATGTCATGCTGTTGCGGATATCATCGAAATCGACCTTGATCCAGTCCCCGCCGCGCACCTGGTCGGTGGCGATGAGGTTGGACATGGGCTGCACCAGCAGGCGCTCGATGGCGCGTTTTAGGTGACGTGCACCGTATTTTAAGTCGGTGCCTTCCCGTAGCAGAAAGCGTTTCGCCGCGTCGGTGGATTTGAACACGAAGGCCTTGTCGGGTGAGGTGCTGAACACACGCTGCTGCACCATGTTCAATTCGATGTCGAGAATTTTCCGGAGTTCTTCGGAGCCGAGCGGCTTGAACGTGACGATCTTATCGAGACGATTGATAAACTCCGGCGTGAATTTCTTGCGCGCTGCTTCCGCGCCGCTGCGCTTAATCTTTCCGTCCAGCTTGCTATCCACTTCGCCGGCCATGCATTTCTGAGCGGCGTCGTGCGCGTTGAAGCCGATTTTGGGATTCAGCAGCGAACTCATCTCAGTCGCGCCCAGGTTGCTAGTCATAAAGATGAGGGCGCGCGAGAAGTCTACCTTGCGGTTGTCGCCCAGCGTCAGCGTCGCCTTGTCGAGAATGCCGAGCAGGAGATTCCACAACGCGTCGCTCGCCTTTTCGATCTCATCGAATAGCACGAAGCTGACTTTGCAATTGTCCGTGTGGTACTGATTCAGCACTTCCTGGCTGAGCAGCGGATGCGTTTCGCGGTGTCCGAGATATCCGGGAGGCGAACCGATCAGCTTCGCGATCTCGTGACTGTGCTGAAACTCCGCGCAGTCGATTTTGATCACGGCACGCGCGTTCTTCACCAGCGACTCAGCCGTGGCTTCCACGATTCTGGTTTTGCCGGACCCAGTGGGGCCGAGGAAAAGGAAATTTCCGATCGGCCGCCCCGGCGCACACATACCGGTCAGAAACATCTGGTAGATGTTGACGATCTGCTCGATGGCCTCGTTCTGGCCGACTATCAGTTTCTGGAGGCTGCCTTCGAGTGCTTCGGCTTCGCGTCCAGTTCTTGTCGGATCTAAGGGAACATTCACCCGCAACATTATTTTTCGGCCCCTTTCAAACTACCTTCCAGCTTGATGTCTTGCACGAAGCATGCCAGACCGCGGGGCCACTGTTACGGCAGGGGTTACTTCTTGGGTTTCGACGGCCGGACCTCGACACGGCTCACCATCGTGCGGGCGGGCATCTTCAATAACATCAGCACGATTTCGGCGATATCGTCGGGCGAAATCTTCCACGATGCGCCAGTGGTGTGTGAGCCAAATTCCGTATCGACGCTGCCCGGCATCACATAGCTGACGCGCACGTCATCGTAGCGGTGGTCAAGCATTACCGCCTCGCTTAATCCGTTGAGTCCAAATTTGGACGCGTTGTATGCGGCGCCTCCCAAAAAGGGATTCTTCCCGGCCAGGCTGCTGATGTTGACGATGTAGCCGTCATGACCCTTGAATCGTGGCAAAGCTTCATGGCAACAGTAAAAAGCACCAGTCAGGTTGGTGTCGACGACGCGATGCCAGTCTTCGATGCTCAGTTCCGCGGCCGGCTTAAATACACCCACGCCCGCGTTGTTGACCAGTATGTCGAGGCCGCCCAGTTCGCGATCCGCGGTTGCAAACAAATTTTTGACATCATCGAGACGCGACACGTCGGCGCGCACCGCGTTCGCTTTCCCGGCCTTCGACAAGGACGCCGCGGCGCTGTCGAGCACGTGCTGATCGCGGCCGCAAACCACCACTGAGGCGCCGTTTTCCACCAACGCTTGCGCGATCGCGAGTCCAATGCCGCGCGATCCTCCGGTGACGATGGCGCGTTTACCCGCGAGAGAGTTCTGTCCAGAATCGGTGCTCATGCCTCGATTCTGACACCGAGAACGGGGTGGGCGCGGTTAGCGGCCGAAGGCCGATTGAAAATCGGCCGCAGGTTGAAAACCTGCCCCACAGC
>JAICMB010000303.1 GCA_025929455.1 Bryobacteraceae bacterium
CGGCACGCCAATAGTAGCCCGGCTCTTAGTAGACACTCACGGCAGTCCGCGGCGCGGTATGCCCGCCGCAATTTACAGCGAGGTGACTGGAACATGATCCGGCGATTCGCGACATGGTTTCTGTTGATCACTGCGGCAGTGTGTACACCCGCCGCATACGCCCAGGTTTTGTATGGCTCCCTGGTAGGGACTGTGGTCGATCAAAGCGGCGCGGTAGTGCCGAACGCGGCCGTGAAAGCCGTCGATCCTGCCACCGGAGAAACGCGCCAGGTTTCGACCGATACTGCGGGACGCTACGCTATCGGCAACGTTGTGCCCGGCACGTATAACATCAGCGTGCAGGCGCCGGGTTTCCGGCCGTTTACGAAGACGGGAGTCGCGGCCACGATCAATACAGTGACACGTGTAGACGTGAAACTGGAAGTTGGGTCACAAACGCAGGCCGTGACTGTCACGGGCGAGGCCACCATGCTCCAAACGGATAAGTCCGACGTTCACACGGACCTGACTCCAAAGGAGATGGCAAACCTTCCGCTGCCGAACTACCGTAATTACCAGAGCCTGTTCAATCTGGTTCCGGGCGCCACGCCGACACAGTTTCAGAACTCCGTTACGGATACGCCGCAGCGCTCTCTGACGACGAATGTGAACGGAACCAATCGCAACAACAACAATACGCGCGTGGACGGGGCCGGTGACGTGTTTGTCTGGCTGCCGCATCACACCGTATATGTGCCGCCGCAGGAGACCATTGAAACTGTCAATATCGCGACCGACAGTTTCGATGCAGAACAGGGCATGGCGGGCGGCGCGTCCGTGACTGTTACGACAAAGTCGGGCACCAATCAACTGCACGGGGTCGCGTTTGCGTTTTGGGACGACAACCACCTGCAGGCTCGCAACTACTTCGACTACCCGCAGACCAGTCACTTCAGCCTGCATAACATCGACGGAGGGACGCTGGGCGGTCCCATCATCAAGAACAAGCTGTTTTTCTTCGGAAGCTGGGAAGGAACCTGGGAGCGCACCAACTACTCGAGCTTGTTCACGGTGCCGACAGAGGCGCAGCGCGCGGGCGATTTCAGCTCGTTTAAGACTACGATCTACGATCCGCAAACTGGCGACCCATCGGGAAAGAATCGAACCCCCTTCGCAAACAACATCATTCCATCAAACCGCATGGACCCAATCGCGTTGAAGCTGCAAAGCCTGATTCCCCTGCCGAATCTGCCGGGGACCAACTCCAACTACGCCGCTTCAGGCATTCAGGCGCTGAACCGAAACAACTTCGATTTCAAGATCGATTGGAATCGCAGCTCAAATCACCATGTTTTCGGGAAATACAGTGCGATGACGGCGCTCGTGAACTGCGACTTCGGACTCGGCGCGGCGGGCGGCCCCGGACTCTGCAACGGAGGACCGGGATCGGCGCCCACGCTGGTGCAGGTCCCCACGCTGGGACATAGCTGGATCATCACGCCTAATCTTCTGTTGGACCAGGTGCTCGGCTTCAACCGCATGGGTCAGCATGGAACCGACAGCTTCTTCGGTAAGAACGTGGGATTGGATCTGGGCATCCCGGGCACGAACGGCCCCGACCCGCGCCAGAGCGGATTTCCGATTTTCAATATAAGCGGATACACCAGTCTCGGCCAGACCGCGAACTGGATGCCGTTCTACCGCAACGACCAAAGCTGGACCACGAGTCACAACATGACCTGGATGCACGGATCGCACGAGGTTCGCTTCGGGTTCGATCTGATTCGCTATCAGTTGAATCAATGGCAGCCCGAAGCGGGCGGGTACGGCCCGCGCGGGCTATTGTCATTCAACGGCGCGACGACAGCCCTGAGCGGCGGAGCCTCGCCGAATCAATATAACGGCTGGGCCGCGTTTCTGTTGGGCGTCGACCAGTCCGTGGGCAAGAGTTTGCAGAACATCAAAATGACCGGCCGGGAGTGGCAGTTGGGTTGGTATGCGCGCGACCGCTGGCAAGCGACGCGGAATCTCACGCTGAACCTGGGTCTGCGCTACGAACTTTACCCGCTGGTGCGGCGCTCGCACACGGGATTGGGCCGTTATGATCTGGATACAAATCAAATCATCATTGGCGGCGTAGGCGGCAACGATGAGAATGCGGGAGTAACGGTCAGTCATAAGATGTTTGCGCCGCGCGTGGGCTTGGCGTACCGGCTTGGTAGCGCAACCGTAATTCGCACCGGCTACGGAATCAGTTACGATCCGCTGCCAATGTCTCGCGTGTTCCGCGATCCATATCCATTGACGATCGTTCAGAACTTCGTCAGTGCGAACAGCTACGCGTCGTTCGGCTCGCTCGAGGACGGAATCCCGCCGCTGTCTATCCCGGATTTGAGCAATGGACGCGCGACGGTGCCGTCATCGGCGGTCATCAGCCGCAGTCCTTTCCCGGGTTTGCTGCACCGCGGCTACATTCAGTCGTACAACTTCACAATCGAGCGTCAACTGCCGGCGTCGTTTGTGCTCGATGTCGCATATGTCGGTACGGAGACGACGCATCAGTTTGTCGATCATGAGTTGAATGCGGGAGCGCCGGGCAGCGGCACGAAAGGGCTGCCGTTGTATCAACAGCTAGGCCGAACCGTTTCGACGGTGTTTGAAGATGGCTGGCTTAGCTCCAATTACAATTCGCTGCAAGTCAGCTTCAATCGCCGCTTCAGCAACGGCCTCCTCATCAAGGGAGCCTACACGTATTCGAAGGCGATCGACATGGCCGACGATGATGGCCGCACCGGGTTGTTGTTCAATTGGGCGCCAATGCTTTATCGCAACCGCGCCGCCGCGGGATTCGATATCCCGCATAATTTCCAGATCGCCTGGGTTTATGAGCTGCCGTTCGGGAAGGGTAAACCGTTTGCGCAGAGCGGCCCGGCGATGTGGATCGTCGGTGGCTGGCAGGTGAATGGGATTCTGAGCGCTTACTCGGGAACGCCGTTTACGGTGACGGCATCGGGAGCGTCGCTCAACGCGCCGAATAACACGCAGACAGCGGACCAGGTGCTGCCGACTGTGGCGAAGCTGGGAGGGATCGGGCCTGGAAATCCATACTACGACCCGAACGCGTTCGTGCCTGTGCGCGACGTCCGCTTTGGAAACGTGGGACGCAACACGCTGCGCGCGCCCGGCACGTTCAATACGAACCTGAGCCTGTTCCGGAATTTTCCGATTCAGGAGCGCTTGAATCTGCAATTTCGCGCCGAGGCATACAACCTGGCAAATACACCGCACTTCCTCGCGCCGAACTCGAGCGTCTCGTCGGGGAATTTTCTCGTGATCACGAGTGCGCAGCAGGACCAGCGCCAGTTCCGGCTGGGTCTGCGATTGAACTTCTGGCGGGCAACTACGGCGTCAGCGAAGAAACGGCGCGCGGGCGTATGATGGGCGAAGGAGATTTTCAACTTGCCCATCAGCCGCCGTAACTTTGTCCAAGCGGGCGCCGCATCGACGCTGGCGCTCGGCGCATCCGCGCTCGCACAGGAAGCCGCGAAGCCAGTTTCCGCGAATGACCGCATTCAGGTCGGCTGCATCGGCTTTGGCATTATGGGCCAAGGCGATGTGCGGACCGCAGTAGACATACCGGGCGTCGAACTGGTCGCGGTTTCGGATGTTTACGACGGACGCTTGACGGCCGCGCGCGAGCGCTACGGCGACAAAGTCTTCACGACACGCGATTACCGCGAACTGCTGGCGCGCCCTAATGTGGACGCCGTGATCGTCGCGACTCCGGATCACTGGCACGCGCGCATTGCGAGCGACGCGATGCTGGCTGGCAAAGATGTGTACTGCCAGAAGCCGATGGTGCAGAACGTCGAAGACGGCCACCTCGTCATCGACACATACAAGAAGAGCAACCGCATTTTGCAGGTCGGCAGCCAGCGCGTCAGCTCCATCCTGTACGCGAAGGCGCGCGATATCGTTCGCAGCGGCGCGATCGGGCAGGTCCACATGATCGAGGCGTTCTGGAACCGCAACTCCGCGCTCGGCGCGTGGCAGTATTCGATTCCGCCGGACGCCTCACCGCAGACGATCGACTGGGACCAGTTCCTGGGCTCCGCACCGAAGCACGCCTTTGAGCCGGTGCGGCTATTCCGCTGGCGCAACTATCGCGATTACGGCACGGGCATCGCGGGCGATCTGTTCGTGCATCAGTTCAGCGGCATTCACTTCGTTATGAACTCTATCGGGCCGCAGCGCGTGGTTGCTACCGGCGGGACGTATTTCTGGAAAGACGGCCGCGATGTGCCGGACCTCATGATGGGTCTGTACGATTATCCCGAAGCCGAGGCGCATCCTCCGTTTCAGATCAGCCTGCGTGTGAACTTCGAAGCGGGTGGTACGGGCGGCGCCGACGGGCAAGGCTTCCGGTTCGTTGGAACGGAAGGCATTCTGGATTTGTCGGTGGGCAATTCACTGGAGCTTTCCAAGCGCCCGCGCGACACCGATCCGGGGACGACGGCGGGAACGTTCTCGAAAGAGATCGCGGCGAAGATTCTCGAAGAGCACCGGCAGAAGTACCCCAAGCAGGGGCCGGGGTTCGAGCGGCCGCTATCGCAGGAGAAGTTCTTCATGCCGCGCGGCTATTCCGAGCAGGTCGCGCATCATCAGAACTTCTACAACGCCGTGCGCAGCCGCAAGCCGGTGGTAGAAGATCCCGTATTCGGCTTACGCGCCGCCGGCCCCGCACTGCTGTCGAACATCTCGTACTTCGAAGAGCGCATGGTGGCATGGGATCCGGTGAACATGCGCATTAAGAGCTGAGTGCGCGCGAAGACGCGTTATACTGCTTCGCGATCGAGGAACTCTTTACTCTTTACGTTCTTCTTCGAAAATGCGTAGTGTCGTGAACTGCGTGTTGGGCCGCGTTCGGCGGGCAAACGCGACGAGTATCCGGAAGATCATGATGAGCCCTGCCATCCGTAAGCAGGGTTAGTAGTCTCGCTGGACCTTGACAATGCAATACGAACTCGTCAGCGAACCGGCCAACCCCTTAATCGAGAAATAGCGGAGAGCACCATGCGGTCCTCCCGAG
>JAICMB010000208.1 GCA_025929455.1 Bryobacteraceae bacterium
CAGGCAGCAAGACTGCCTGCCCCACGGCGGAATCTGCGCATACATGCGCTGGAGCGCACATGGACTTTAAACCTTTTGCATGGCGACGGGGTCCCAGGTGCAGACGCGGCGCTCAAAGTAGCTGACGTTGGTGAGGAGCGCGGGGCCGGCGGCGCGGAAGCCGAAGACGGCGTCTTCGATCAGGGGTTTGCCTTCGCGGATGGAGGCGTAGAAATTGCGGTGATGCTCCAGGTGGGCGTCGACGGGCGACCGGAACTCTTCGTCGCGGTCGGGACGCATGCCGTCGGCGCTCGGGCGGTGCGTCGGATATTTGCGGTGGTACTGCGAGAGGAATTTGTCCTGAACGGCTTTCGGAAAAGTGTCGATGGTGTAGCCGGGCTCGGTTTCGCGGGGGTGACGAGTGAGGGTCAGCGAAGTGTAGCCGGTGGTGATGGTGCCTTCGCTGCCGACGAACTTTACGCCGAAGGACTCCTGGGGGAGCGAGCTTTCGAAGTTGACCTTGAGGCTCAGCGTGAATGGCGCGTGCCGTTCCGTTTTCGGATAATCCATTAACGCGAGCATGAGATCGGGCACATCGCGGCCGTCCTTCCAGAAATACTGGCCGCCGGTGGCGTACACGCGCGTGGGACCGATGGCGCCCGTGGCGGTGTGCAGCCCGGACAGTAAATGGACGAACAAGTCGCCGGCCACTCCGGTACCGTAGTCTACATAATTTCGCCAGCGAAAGAAACGGGTGGCATCGAAGGGGCGGCGCGGGGCGCTCCCGAGGAAGCGGTCCCAATCTACGGTTTGCGGTGAGGCATCGGGCGGGATCGAATATTCCCAGGCGCCGATGGCGGTGTTGCGGTCGAGCCAGGCTTCGACCATGTTCACTTCGCCGATGGCGCCGTTGCTCAGCAGCTCGCGCGCTTTTTGATATACGAGCGAGCTGACATACTGGCTGCCGATCTGGAGCACGCGGCCGGAGCGGTGCTGCGCTTCGACCACTTCCCTGCCCTCGTCGATTGCATGCACCATCGGCTTTTCGCAGTAGACGTGTTTGCCTGAGTCGAGCGCTTCGACGGTGATGCGCTTGTGCCAATGGTCCGGCGTCGCGATGATGACGGCGTCGACGTCGCGGCGGGCGAGCACTTCGCGGTAGTCGCGCGTGGTCGTGATGTCCGAGCCCCAGCGCTCTTTGGCGCGCGCGAGGCGGCCGTCGTAGAGATCGCTGACGGCCATCAGTTTTATATTCGGAAGCGAGATCGCGTAATTGGTGTCGCCCGTGCCCATGCCTCCGGCGCCGATCAGCGCGATTTGCAGATTGTCGTTTGGTCCTGGCATGGCGTTATCCCTTCATCGTCATGGTTTGCGGATCCCAGAGGCAGATGCGCTGCTCGAAGTAGCTGACGTTGGAGAGCAGCGCGGGACCCGCGGCGCGGAAGCCGAACACCGCGTCCTCGACGACGGGTCGGCGCGAACGTACGTGCTCCAGGAAGTTGCGGTGATGGTCGAAGTGGTCGCTGTAGCCGTCGGGTGGGAGAAATTTCTCGTCCGCGGTGGGGCGAATGGAATCGGCGGTCACCTTCGGCGATGGGTATTTCTCGCGATACTGCTTCAGGAACTCGTGCTGCACGGCCTGCGGAAAGGTGTCGATGGTGTAGCCGGGCTCGGTTTCGCGCGGTTGACGGGAGAGCGTCACGCCGCTGCCGATGGTCATAATGCCTTCGGTGCCGATGAAGCGGAAGCCCGAGCTTTCGCCGGCGCCGTCGACGAAATTCACGCGCAGCGCCAGATTGAACGCGGGATGTTTATCAGAGGCGGCGTAGTCGTACACGCCGAGCATCACGTCGGGCACATCTCGACCGTCTTTCCAGAAGCGCAGACCGCCGGTGGCGAAGACGCGCTCGGGCCCGATGGCGCCTGTGACGAAGTGCATGCCGGAGAAAAGGTGGACGAAAAGATCGCCGCACACGCCGGTGCCGTAGTCCTGATAGTTGCGCCAGCGGAAGAGGCGGATGGGTTCGAAGGAGCGCTTGGGCGCGCGGCCGAGGAAGCGGTCCCAGTCGATATTCTCGGGCGTGGCGTCGGGCGGGATGGAGTATTGCCAGGCGCCGATGGCGCTGTTACGGTCCCACCAGGCTTCGACCATGTTTAGCTGGCCGATGGAGCCGGCGCGGAACAGGTCCTGCGCCTTTTTGTACACGATGGAGCTGACGCGCTGGCTGCCGACCTGCAGAATGCGGTTGGTGCGGCGCGCGGCTTCGACCACGTCGGCGCCGTCGCCGACCTTCTGCACCATGGGCTTTTCGAGATAGACGTCTTTGCCGGCGTTCATGGCGTCGACGGCGATCTTGCGGTGCCAGTGGTCGGGCGTGGCGATGATGACGGCGTCGATGCCGGGGCGGCCGAGGACTTCGCGATAGTCGCGCGTGATGAAGAGGTCGTTGCCCCAGCGCTCTTTGGCGCGCGTGAGGCGGCCCTGGTAGACGTCGGAAACCGCTACGAGTTTGGCGCCCGCAGCGATGGACTGGTGCGTGTCGCCGGAGCCTTGGCCGCCAGCGCCGATGAGGGCGATTTGGATGCGGTCGTTGGGGGAGCGCTGGGTCTCCTGGGCGGACGCGGCACTGGCGGCCGCGGCGAGGGCGCCGGCGGCGGTGGTGCTGAGGAAGTGGCGTCGGGTTGGCATAGCGATGTGTCTCTGAATAGAAAGGCTACTTGGCTTCGTAATCGCTCAGGTGATTTTGCTCACGGCGAGGTAGGCCGATTGACAATCGGCCGCGGTTGACAACCTGCCCCACCCGGCAGCGGAGCCGCAACCGCAAACCCGCGCAGATCGCAGTGCAGCGGAGACTGGCTGCGCCACTGGACCTGTGCGCGCTGCGGAGAATCTGACACGGTGTAGTGACTTAAGACTTTGTGTCGGACTTGGACGGCGAGGAAGAGCTCGAATCGGACGGACTTTTTGACTCGCCGCTTGAGGAGCTTTCGCCGCTGGTTTTCGCGGGACCGTTCGAGCTTTTTCCGGAATTGCCGCGGCCGTAGTCCGTGACGTACCAGCCGCTGCCTTTAAACTGGAGCGCGGGCACGGATAGCAGGCGATGCGCCGGCCCGCCGCATTTTTCGTGCACGGTGAGCGGTTCGTCGGAGAACTTTTGCCTTACCTCGAATACTTCACCGCAGTTGTCACATTTGTATTCGTAAAGAGGCATGTCGGAATCAGTGTTGTTGTTGCGGCTGCGGGATGTGCAGCGGTGTATCGGGCACCCGGTCGGCTGGAGTTGCCGCACCGGCTGCGGCGGCCTTGGCGGCGCCTGCCGCGGGCTTACCATTCGTGAGAACGTCGACGGCCTTTTTTAAGACCTGATCTTCAGCCGGAGGCGTGGCCTGCGGAGCCGCGTTCTGATCGTCGGTGTCCGGCGTATTGTCGACCTCAATCACCGGGACGGAGGGAGTGACGCCGGTATCCTGAATGGCTTTGCCGCTGGGCGAATAGTATTTCGCGACCGACAGAATAATCGCGGAGCCGTCGTCCATGACAACCGGTTTGCGAATGGAGGCATCGCCGTAAGTTCGGTCGCCGACGACCTCGGCACGCTTGTCGTCGAGCAGGGCTGCGGCCGCGATTTCCGCACCATCGGCGGTTCCGCGGCTGGTGATCACGACCATGGGGAGTTTTGTTATGTCTTTCGCGGCATCCGCATTAATGTCCTGCCGCGGCGACTTCTGGCCCTGTGTATAAGCGATCAGGCCGTGGTCGAGGAAAAGATTGGCGAGCGCGACGCCTTCGTCCGGCGCGCCTGTCGCACAGTGGCGCAGGTCGAGGACCAGCTTCTTCGCGCCCTCGCGCTCAAGCTGCTTCTCTTTGGCCGCGACTTCCTGAACGTTGTTGTCCATCAGGCTCTGCGCCTGAATCAGGCCAATGCTGTCCGGCAGCATCTTGGCGGTAACCGGCGGGTACTGAATGACGGCGCGCGTGAGCGTCAGCTTCTGCGGTTCCGGCTTGCGGTAGCGTAGGACACCGATCTCTACGGTTGTTCCTGGATCGCCTTTCAACAGTATTTCGGCGAAGGCCAGCGGCATGTCGCGCGTGGCCACGCCATTGATGGTTTCGATGACGTCGGTGGTGCTGAGGCCCGCTTTCGCAGCGGGCGATCCGGGCACCGCATCGACGATGCCGATGTATCCGAATTTCTTCGAGAGCACCAGGCCGACGCCGGCTTTCTTGCGATCTTTGGAGTCGACGTATTGCCGGTACTGATCCGCGTTCAAATAGCTGGCGTAAGGATCGATGGATTCGAGCAAGCCGTTCACAGCGCCGAGCGTGACGCCCTTCATGTCGGGCTCTTCGACATAATCGCTCTTAATGTGCTGCAGCACCTCGGTGTAAACGGCAAGGTGCTGGTAGGTATCGTCGGGAGCGGCGCTCCGCCCGCGAACAGTGCCCACCAGGAGCAACACTACGAGACAGGTCGAGGTGGACACCACGACGTACTTCAAACGGCTAGTCATAGGATGGAACGGCCTATCCACAGTATAACGTGGGCGGCGCGGGGAAACGCGCATTTGTGGTGCGCGGCGGCTGAATTGCCGCTATGATGTCCTTTATCACGGCTGAACGCCGCTATCCATATTGAGAGCACGCCGGTAAGCAACAATCGCGGGCGTCACACGGGAATGGGCCGCGTGTATCCGAAGCTGACCGATCGAGGATGGGAGGTTGTCCGGTCCGGGGCATGTACAGACCGGCAATGCGGCGCCCTGCTCGGCGCACCGGGTGCGTTTCGCGCGCGCCTGCTGTTGCAGGGGGCCAAGGGCGATTTCCTGCGCATGAGCGCGCTGCGGCATGCGGTTTTGAACCATTCCGCGGGCGAGAGTATCTCGAGGGCCAGCGACGACGCCGTCATTGAGCGCGCAGTTCACCTGCTGAGCGTGGGGGTATGGCACCTGCACACGGCCAGCGACAGCCGCGTGGCCGCACGGCAGTCCGGTGGGCAGGCTTCCAACATCGGACCGAAGGAGGCCTGGAAGCGGGTGGCGGGTGTGGCGTCGCCGGCTTCCCCCTGGCGCAAGGAACTGCGGCTTAAAACAGGTCTCGGAAATTGTGTACTGGTCCGGCCCGCCGACCTCGCGCGCGGGGAGGAATATCTCGAGAAGCCGTCGACGGCGCCGTTCCATTTTACGGAACTGACGCAAGTGCCGCACGCGCAGCGCACGATCACGGAACTTCACGAAGCCGTGTATAGCAGCGGCACCGCGAACGCCCCATTCGATATTTTCTCGTTAGCGCGCGATCTCGAGCGCGCCCTTCGTGAGGGCGCCCTGGTGCTGGTGCGCGAGAACCGCGGTGGCGGGGGCGGCAGCGTGCCGGAGGATGAAGGCACGCAGAATCAGCCGGCTAAGTCCGGCGCGGGAACCGGCGCGTCTTCCTCGAATCGCGACTCGTCGACGTCTCAAAAAACGCAGGAGAAGACCTGGTTCCGCATGCAGTTGCTGGATGAGGATGGCGAGCCCATGGCGGGCGAAGATTATTCGGTCGTCGATTCGGCGGGCGCGAAGCGGAAGGGTAAGCTCGACGGGAACGGCGAACTGTATATTCCGCCCATTCTACCGCCGGGCGATTGCACCATCTCGTTCCCGAACGTCCATCTCAATCCGAGGAAAAGGAAGTAGTGGGCATCGACATTACGCGCCGCGACCACACGCAGACGTTTAAGAAGGTCACGACCGAAACGCACACCTTCCAGTTGCAGCCGTTTCAGGGCTACATCCTGGAAGTGGAGGACGAGCATTTCCATCACGACAGCGCGGTGCTGCTGCCGAACTACCCGCCTGACAACCGTCCCGGTGATGGCCCCAGCTACGGCCTGGCCGTGCTCGCGGAGTGCCTGAAGCATCAGACTGCGGCGCCGAACCAGTCGGTGCTGTTCGTGGGCCATGCCGATACGTCCGGCCCCGATCAGTACAATCTGGGGATCTCGCTCAAGCGCGCCAAGGCCGTTCTGCACGCCGTGCTCGGCGAGCGCGACGCGTGGGTGGCCATCTGCGAAGGCCAGCACAAGGTGGAGGACTATCAGCTGATTCTCACGTGGGTCGCCGATGTCTATGGGTGGGATTGCGATCCCAACGGCGTCGACAACGTGGACGGTCCGGACACGCAGGCCGCAGTAAAGAATTTTCAGCAAACGTACAACGATGTGTTTAAGGGGTCCATAAGCGTCGATGGGAGCGTGGGCCATCAGACCTGGGGCGCGATCTTCGACGTCTACATGGA
>JAICMB010000636.1 GCA_025929455.1 Bryobacteraceae bacterium
AGATCACGGACGGCGTGCTGCGCACCGCCGATCCGGAGATCGTGGTGCCGCTCGAGGAAGTTCTGAAATATTGACTGAAAACGTATCCTCGCGCATGCGCGAGGACTGGAACCGGCGCGCGCGCGAAGACGCTCACTACTACGTCGCGTTCGGCGCGCGCGAGCAAGACGAAGCCGCATTCGAGGCGACGGCGGCCGACGCGCTGCGCATGATTACCGCCGAGCTCGCGCGCATACCGGGGGCGGATACCCGCGAGTGGCGCGCGCTCGAGATTGGCTGCGGACCAGGCCGGCTCATGAAGCCGCTCAGCGCGCGCTTCGGCGAGATACACGGCGTAGACGTCTCGGATGAAATGGTATCGATCGCGCGCGAGCGCCTGCGCGGCATTGGCAACGCGCACGTACACTCGACCGACGGCGCTTCGCTGGCCGCATTTTCGGACGCGCACTTCGATTTTGTTTACTCGTACGCGGTGTTCCAGCATATTCCGAGCCGTGAGGTTGTTTTCTCCTACCTGCGCGAAGTGGGGCGGGTGCTGCGGCCGGGCGGTATTCTGCGCGCGCAGTTCAATTCGCTTCCGGTCTCCTGGAGCGAGGACACGTGGACGGGCGTTTCCGTATCGGCGGACGACATCCACGCGTTCACGCGAGAGAACGGTTTCGTTCTGCTCGGCCTGGAAGGCGTGGGCACGCAATATCTGTGGACCACGTGGCGCAAGAAGCCGGTCGCCTCTGAGCAGCGTGCGCCAGCGCTGCGGCGTATCACGGATGCGCATGCCGCTGCGCCGCTGGTTCCGGCGAGCGGGCGTTATGCCGCGGCTTCGCTATGGATCGCGGACCTGCCTAGCGATGCGGACCTCAATGAAATGCAGGTTGACTTCGACGGTGTGCCGGGTACGCCGTCGTTCATCGGAGTGCCGGTCGCGGGCCTGCAGCAGGTGAACGTCTGGCTCCCCCGCAATGTTCGCACAGGGCTGGTGCCGGTGGCGATGCATGCCCCGGCGTTGCATGGATGGGTGCGTATCGTGCCCGCGGGGCCGCGCGCGCCGCGCATCGTTTCCGTCACCGACGGCGTCAACATCGTCGATGCGAATCAGACGTCCACGGGCCTGCTGAAGGTACACGTGGAAGAGATCGACAACCCCGTGGGCCTTTCCGCCACAATCGGAGGCATCGCGGTGGACGGCCTCGAATTGCTGTGCATCGATCCGGTTCCGCCTCGCTACGAACTAAACGTGCGCCTGCCGCGGAGCCTTGCGCCCGGTGTATACGATCTGGAGTTGCGAGCGGGCCCGCGCGCGCTGCTGCCAGTGCCCGTCGAAGTTACTTCAGCTCGCGAATCCTGATATCGCGGAACCACGCCGCGCCGCCGTGGTTCTGCAGCGAAATGGGACAGTCCTTGTGCGGTTCTTTGGCGAGCAGGTTATATACCGGCGAGTTATCGCCCCAGCGCTTGGCGATGTGCGCGCGCACTTCGGGTGCGGTGAGGTCGCCTTCGACCACTTTCTCGCCGTTCAACCAGTGCTCAAAATGCGTGCCGCGTAGCACGATGCGCGACTCGTTCCACTCGCCCGACGGCTTCATCGGAATGCTGGTGGGTGGGAGCATGTCGTACAACGCGCCGGTCTGATGCAGCGGGCCGTTCTTCGCGTCCGAATTGGTCCCATCGATCAACTGGTATTCGAATCCGATCACGTAATCCTGCCCGTGCGACGGGCGCGTGGTGGTCGGATGCGCGACGGCATAGTCGACGCGTTGTTCAAAGCGGCGTACGGTGGGTGGCGCTTCGACATATATGTGGTCCTGGATGCGATACTTCAGGCCGCTGTTCACGCCGGGGCCGAGTTTCCATTGCCAGCGCAATTCGAAATCGCGGAAACGCTGCTTTGTAAACAGGTCCTCGGTGATGTGCGCGTGCGGCTGCGCCTTGAGCGCGCCGTCGTCGATGGTCCACGCGTCGCCCGGCGGCGTGTGCTGGCGCGGGTCCACCCATCCGTTCATGGTATGGCCGTCAAACAGCAGCTTCCAGCCGGCGCGTTGCTCCTCCGGCGTGAGGCGGTTATGATTCTCCTGTGCCGCACAGATCGAAACTGCAAACAACAGCGCTATCGTCCATTTCATAGTCGTTTATCCCTGTCGCACCACTCGCGCGTCCAGCGTGCCGACGCCGTCGATTCTCGCGCGCACGCGATCGCCTGCACGGATGCGCGCGCCCTTCGGACAGCCGGTGGAGATGACATCACCGGGCTCGAGCGTCATGTAGTCGCTATGAAATCGTACCAGTTCGAACGGCGGCGTCCGCATATTACGTACGAAATCACGCGAGCAGACGGCGCCGTTGTGTTCGGTGACGACTTCGAGCGCGTTCACGTCCGGAACTTCATCGGCGGTAATGATCACCGGGCCGAAGCTGAAGAAGGTATCGATGCTTTTGGCGCGCGTGAGGTAGCGCGTGTTCTTACGCAATACGTCGAGCGCCGTCATGTCGAGCGTCGTCGTATACCCGAAGATGGCATCGCGCACGTCGGCGGCATTGAGAAAGCGGCACTCACGGCCGATGATGACGCCGAGCTCGCCTTCGGCGTCGACGTCATCGGAGATGTGTGGCGGCGGCAGCACGATTTCGCCGCCCGGATCGAACAGGCAGGATGCCGGCTTCATGAAGCTGCCCGGCT
>JAICMB010000825.1 GCA_025929455.1 Bryobacteraceae bacterium
AACGTCGCGTACGCTTCGCCAAAGCATTAGATCCTGCAGGCGAACATGAAGTTGCCCCAGAGCTTGACGGCGTTGGCCAGCCACGGCTCGCATCCTGCGACGAAAGACTGCCGGCCGACGGCGTCGAACACAGGTTCGCAGCGGCTCACCTGTTCCGGCGCGCCCGCGGCAACCACCAGCAGCTTTTTTGCTTCCGCTGCTTCGGGCCGTCCGAATACGGGCGCGCTCATGTAATGCTGGCCATGCGCGCTGTGCTCGGCATCGAGATGCCGCGCCAGCGCGGTGCTGATCGTGCTGCAGGACACATGCACCGCGCCCCGCGGCAACGCGGATAAGATGCCGCGTCCTCCCAATAACACTTCAACAACCGCGTTATCGTCGGCGAGCATCGTAATCGCGGCTTCGCACTCGCGGACCGCCCCGGCCGCCGAATCGCCGACGCTCGCCCCTTCAGCACACAGCACTTCGGCTTTTTCGCGCGTGCGGTTGTAAACGGTCAAGCGATGTCCGGCACGGAGCAGATTCCGGGCCATCGGCGCGCCCATTCTGCCCGCTCCGATAAACGCGATGTTCATATTTGCAGGGTACGCCCGGGTTCGTTACTCAGACAGCCGGCCCATGCGTCCGGATTGAAAATCCTGGTAGGCTTCGACGAGTTCCTGTTTGGTGTTCATGACGAAAGGGCCGTAGCGCGCGACAGGTTCCCCAAGTGGTTCGCCGGCGATCAGAAGAATACTGAGCGGTTCTGCGCCTTCGTTCCCGATATAAATGCTGCCCGGATCGTTCGCGAAGATCGCCACGCGTTTGGAGCCGGTGTGTTCGCCTTGCGGCTCAAATACGGCCTCGCCCGAAATCACGTAAGCGAACGCGTTATGAGTGGCGGGGACGTTGTGTTCGAAAGCCGCGCCGGGATTCAGAATGGCGTGCAGATACGTCACCGGTATTTCGGTATGAATAACGCCGGGCGTGCCGAGCGCTTCGCCGGCGATGACGCGAACGCGGACGCCGTCGCGCTGGACCGTCGGGATGCGTGCGGCAGGCGTGTCCTGATAATGCGGCGCAATCATCTTTTTAGTGCGCGGCAGGTTCACCCAAAGCTGAAAGCCTTCGAGCGTGCCGCCGTCGCGAACGAGCTCCGGACCCGGCATTTCGGAGTGGACGAGACCGGAACCGGCCGTCATCCATTGCACGTCGCCCGGGTTCAATAACCCGCGATTGCCGAACGAGTCGCGGTGCGCCATCTGCCCGCTCAACAGATACGTGACCGTTTCGAAACCGCGGTGCGGGTGAGCCGGGAAACCGGTGTTGTCACCGGGCGTGAAGTCGAGCGGACCCATATGATCGAGCAGGAGAAAGGGATCGATCCCGGAAATGGTCGCGATCGGGAAAGCGCGATGGATCGTGACGCCGCCGCCCTCGGTAGTTTTCAGGCTGGGATAGGTGCGCGACACATTGCGGTGCTGCGTTGCGGTGATGTTCATAGTAGTTGCTCCTTGCGGCCCCAAATGATGATCAGTTCGGCGATGAGCAGCGCCGCCGGCAGCGCCGGGCTGCCGCCGAGCACGGTGATGTGCGCGAGGATGGCACCCGCGGCGACGCAGGCAAGCAGAATAGCGCCGTAAACG
>JAICMB010000212.1 GCA_025929455.1 Bryobacteraceae bacterium
GGCAGTTCGAAATATCCAGCATCGCGGCGCGAGCCGCAACCGGCAAAAAGCGACCGGTCTCGCCACCCTGGGTGAATCGGTAAGTCGTGCGATTGCTCAGCATAGCGGCAGAAGTTTTCTAGGGACTCGAATAAGCGCGGATCTCTAGTCTTCCCGAACAGCCGGACCTGGGGCGTGGACGTCTGCCTCACCAGGAAGGGTAGCCGCGGCAGGGGCAGCCAGCAAGACTGGCCGCCCCACGGCAGAAGGTGCGGGCGTTGCGGAGATTCTGCGGTGCTGTCCACTGGCGGCTAGATAAACGCTGTGGTTTTAACTCCGGAAATATCGAAGCGCTTGCGGCAGCGCATGTTTTTGCACATCACCTTGTCGTCGAGCAGCACCATGTAGCTCGCGGCCTTCTGGAATTTGGCGCGGTCGCGGGCGTCGGCGTTGCCGGGCAGGCGGTCGATCTTGGTGCGGACCAGCCAGTTCAGGTCGTAGGTCTCGGGTGTGCGGCAGAACGGACAAGTCAGCGTTGCCGGTTTCGTGGTTCGCGATTCGCGATAGAAGGCGCGTTCGTCCATAGTTATTTTCGCGGCGCAAAGTTGAACCGGGCGACTTCCAGTTCATCTTTGCCAGGGATGAAGAACCCAAACTTTCCCTGGCCGGCGTCCGGCATGTCGAGGCTATCGATCTCCTGCCACTTCGAGTCGACGGCCAACCGGTGCACGATGCGGTCGGGCGTGACCTGCACCTGAAAATCGTAGGGCGCGTCGGTCTGAAGGATGATTCTATTGTGGTCCTTGCCCTTACCGCTTACGACCAGTCTGGAGATGAACGTTCTGTTCTCAACGGAGAACGCGGCGTAGTTTTTGGGGTCGACGTAGTTCACGTACCACTGCAGCTTCTTGCCGCGGATGAGATTGCCGCCTTTCCGCATCTGCACGGCGAAGGAGAAGGTGCCGAGCGCGGGCTGGGCACTGTAGGCCACAAAGTTGCCACCGCGGTGCATCCTCCAACCGTTTTCCTCTTCCTCCCACTCGCCCGGCTTTTCCCAATCGTAATGAACGGCCGGCTTTACGGCAGTAACGACGGGCGTGAGTTTGAGGACGACGGGCGCGCTGGCCTCGCCGGCGGCGACCTGTACGGTCTGCGTGAGCTCGTTATAACCGGACGCGGCGGCAGTGATGATATACGTGCCGGGAGCCAGCTTCGAAGAGCCGGTCTGCAACGGCGCGGCACGCTTGTCATCCTTGCGGCGGATGGTTAACACCGCATTGCCGGGCGTCGCGCTAACGCGCAGCACGCCGGTGATGCGCTCCAGTAGAACATCGGCGGCGGTGAGTTGCACGGTGCCGCCCGCCGGGAAGTTGCGGTTGAACTCCTTGGGGGTGTGGCCGTCCAGGCGAACGGTCACTTTATGATCGCCGGGAGTGATCTTGTCGTAGCTGAGCGTGCCATCCGTTTGTATGCGCCCCGCGGGCGAGCCGTCGATGAGCACCTGCGCTCCGGGCGGTCCGCCCTGCACGCTCAGAATGGCGATCTGCGGAATCGCCTGCAGCGCGAAAACGGCCTTCACTTCGGCGCCACGCTCCACTTTGAAAGGTTTATCCTGCACCGGCTGGAATCCGTCCTTCGCGACCCGGATCTGATGATCGCCGGGATTGACGTTCTGGATGCGGAGAATGCCGTGCTTCGTGGTGCGGGGATAGCGCTTGCCGTCGAGAAATACACTGACGCCGTCTTCGGTGCCGGCCTGAATGAAAAGCGACCCTTTGCTGACGTCGCCGTTAATCCAGACGGTGAGCGTGGGGGCCGACGCGGCCGCGACGACCACGCGGCGGCGATCCTGGCCGGCGCCGATTTCCATTTCACGGTCGCCCGGGGCGACGTCGCGGACGGTGAGCCCGTCGGGACCGGCCTCGCCCTTCGCCTCGTTATCGATAGATACCTGCAACGGGGTCTGGCTGGAGCGCACGGTCAACTGCTTGCCGAAACGGCTGGCAACGAGCGCGACGACGTTTTTCGCGGTTACGGGGCTTGTGAAGACAACGGCCTCGCCGGACTTGACCTCGAAGGAGAACGCCGTTTCGGCGCCACCCCTCGCGGTGATGCGCAGGTCGTGTTTGCCGGGTGCGACGGAGTCGAGGGTCAACTGACCTTCCTGGAAAGTGCCGGCGGGTTTGCCGTCGAGCTGGGCTTGCAGTCCGTCTTTCAGGTCTGTGTTGATGTGCAACGCCTGCAGTTGCGGCATTAGTGTGAGAGCGAGACTATACGGCTGGCCGGTTTTGAGGTCGAGCGTGCGGACCTCGTTTTCGTAGCCGGACATGTGCAACATCAGCGTGTAGTGTCCGGGGTGCAGGTCGAGCTTGCATTCGTTCGTCATGCAGCGATCCTGCCCGTTAACGCTCACGGCTGCGCCAGGCGGACTGGTGGTGACGCGCAGAGGGACAAGCGTCACATTCACGGGCTGTGGCTGCGGCGTTGCGGTGTTGTGCTTGAACACGGCAAGCGCACCGAAGAGGAGGATGACGATGGCGAGGCCGATGCCGCCGCCGATCAGAATGGGTTTTTTCCAGTCGGGCTGCGCGGGCGCTATGTAGACAGGGCGCGCGGGCGGGGTCTTGGCGCGGGGGACATAGACGGCGCGCTCGGGCGCCGCAGCGGTGCTTTGCGAACCGCTGGCCCGTAGTTCCGGAGGCGTCTGGCCAGAAGTAGGCACGTGAAGCGGGACGGGCGTGGTGACAGCGGACGTGATCGAGGATACCGGTGGGGGCGGTATTACAGGAGCGGATTGCTTGGACGAGACCGCGCCTCGCTCCTTGAGCTTCATGCCGCGCGCAACTACGTGCTGCTTTACATCGGCCCAGAGCAACTGGACGTCGAAATCCTGGGTGTGCTCCTTGCCGATCTCTTCTACGCGATAGTAGATCGGTTTGAGAGCATCGAGTTCTTCGACGGAGTCGACGCCGGCGTCGAGGCGTTTGAGCTCGTCGAGAACGGAATTTATGTCCACTTTGTCTGACACTTCAGGAACCTTCGCTTCAGAAATTATATATGGTGACGGGAGGTGCTGCCGTTTACCGGCGCGCACGGCTCGGTTCTGACGGCCGTTACAATCGAAGCAGTTAGCTCATGATCCGGCATTTGCACGTTTTCCCCAGCCTGGTGCTGGCCGCGATCGCCTTTGCGTTTCAGCTCGTCATCGTGCATTGGACGTGGCGGCGGCGTCCGGCGAGGCGGCATCCGCTATGGTACTGGAGCGCGAACGCGGTGGGAGCGATGCTGATCGGAGCATCGTACCTGTTCAGTTATCACCGGGTTGCGGCGTTGTTCCCAGTCTGGTTCACGCCGTGGATGGAGGCCAGCGGACTGTTGACGGTGCTAGCCGCGGTGAGCGGTTTCGCGGGGGCAGCGGTAGCGCGCACTGCCGGGGAGTTCCGGCCGGAGCGCCGTAAGTTCGTGCACGTTGCGGCGGTGGGAGTTGCGGCGGCGCCGTTCATTATTACAACCGCCGGGGCGCTGGACCGCAACCGGGTGCGCCTGACCGAGATCAAACTGCCGATCCACAATCTGCCGCGCGATTTGGACGGGCTGCGGATCGCGCAGTTGACGGATATCCATTTGAGCGCGTTCCTGAGCGAGCGGGAACTGGCGCGTGTGATCGATATGACGAACGAGACGCGGCCGCACGTAGCGATGATGACTGGCGATCTGATCACGCGTACCGGCGATCCCGTGGATGCATGTTTGCGGCAACTCGCGCGGATTCGGGCGGAAGCGGGAGTGCTGGGGTGCTTGGGCAATCACGAGGTTTATGCGGGGATTGAAGATTATGTCACCGCCAAAGGACGGGACATGGGCCTGCAGTTTTTGCGCAGCGAGAACCGCGTGCTGCGATTCGGCAACGCGGCGCTGAACGTCGCAGGCGTCGATTATCAGCGTTTCAACGAGGTGTACCTGCTGGGCGCCGGCGCGTTGATCGCGCCGGGCGCGGTAAACATTCTGCTGTCGCACAACCCCGACGTGTTCCCGGTGGCATCGGCGCTCGGGTATGCCGCGACGATCGCGGGGCACACGCACGGCGGTCAGGTGAACATAGAGATTCTGCATGAGAACTGGAACATCGCGCGCTACTTCACACCGTACGTGCGCGGGCTATATAAGGAGGGCGACTCCGCGGTCTACGTCTCGACGGGCATAGGCACCATCGGGTTGCCGGTGCGGATCGGCGCGCCGGCCGAGGTCGCGTTGTTGCGGCTGTGCGCTTCCTGATTCTGAGCGACATTCACGCGAACTGGGAGGCGCTGGAAGCGGTGCTGCGCCATGCGACGGGCACGTACGAGCGCGCCCTCTGTCTGGGCGACATCGTCGGGTACGGGGCGGACCCGGACGCGGCGACGGAGTGGGTGCGGCAGAACGTGGGCGCGGTGATTCGCGGCAACCATGATAAGGCGTGCGCGGGTCTGGAGGACCTGTCATGGTTCAATCCGGCGGCGCGGGCTTCGGCGGAATGGACACAGCAGGTGACGAAGCCGCGCAACATTACCTGGCTGCGGAATCTGCCGAAGGGTCCGGAGCCGGTCGACGGATTCGAGATCGTGCACGGATCGCGGATCGACGAAGACGAATACGTGTTGAACGAGAGCGATGCCGCGCAAGTCGCGCCGTATCTGGACACGCGGGTTTCGTTTTTCGGGCACACGCATGTGCAGGGCGGCTTTTTGTGCCGCGGCGGACAGGTGAAGCGGTTGGCGGCTCCGGCGCGCGGTGAGATGGAGCGTGCGCTGGATCTGGACGCGGACTCGTTTTACTTATTGAACCCGGGGTCGGTAGGACAGCCGCGGGACGGCGATCCGCGCGCGGCATACGCGGCATATGACAACGAGTCGCGCGTGGTGACGTTTCATCGCGTGCCGTACGACGTGGAAGCGGCGCAGGCGAAGATCGTGGCGGCGGGATTGCCGGAATTGCTGGCGGTGCGGCTGGCGCTAGGGCGCTAAGGGCGCAGGGCGCACAAGCTACTTGCGCACCCTGAAATCGGCGAGAGTGGGCAGATAACAGATGCGATCCCGCCACTCGGAGGCGTCGGAAACATCCTATATGAGCACTAAATGATCGATGGCCGTGGCGAGCGGCCAGAGTTGCGGTACGAGCAAAACGCCCGGGTGGTGAGCGTTTACGCGATACTCGGCGAACGCGGCCGGCATCGTACTCACGTCATGTGAGACAAGGATTCTGCCGGCCGCAGCGGCCATGTCCAGAACCGCATAATCGTTGATCGCGTTGATGGGACGTGCCTCGAAAGCCACAACGGGCCGGCGGCGCAGGACACCACGAACAATGGCACGGTCGAGATCATTATCCGCCTGGAATTTGACTTTCACCCGCGACGGGAATGCCGTTACCGGCGTATACCTTCAAGGTGGACGTCCAGACTGGGCGGCATCGCATCCGCGGACTGGCGGAACTCTTCCCACTTCCGCTGCTGCTCGTCAAGATATTCGTCGACGGTGTCCTGATTCGCGAGATACCACGTTATCGCACCGTAGACATTTTCCAGCGATGTGAGAGACGGGAAACTCTGAAGAATGCTCTCCGGAGATGCTCCTCGCCGGAACTGAAACACAACTGAGGCGAGCGATACTCGCGTACCAGCTACGAACAACCCAGAGGGATTCGCCTCAATGTATTCTTTGGCCATGCCTCGTCCCGGACCGATTGTATCAGGGAGGTACTTCGAGCAGCTACTCGTGGCGGAGCGCCGCGGTTGTGTCCAAGCGGGCGGAGCGGCGGGCGGGAAGGTAACAAGCAAGCACGACCGCGACGGCTAAGACGAGTGAGGTGGCCGCGAAAGAGAGCGGGTCGGCCACACTGACACCGTAGAGCAGACGCGAGAAGCCGGCGAACGCTCGGGCTAGGATCAACGCGGTTGCGGCTCCGATGGCGATGCCGATGCAAGCGAGACGGAAACCCTGACCGAGGATCATTTGTAAGATGTCGCGTTTTCCGGCGCCGAGCGCCATGCGAATCCCAATCTCGTGTTCGCGGCGCGCGGTCGAATAAGAAATTACGCCGTAGGTTCCGACGAACGCGAGCAGCAGGGCGAGAGCCGCGAAGGCGACCAGCAGGACCATCGGCAGGCGTTGACGTCCCATGGACTCCGAAACAAGTGCCTGCATGGTGCGGACGTTGTAAACCGGCTGGTCGCTACCC
>JAICMB010000645.1 GCA_025929455.1 Bryobacteraceae bacterium
AAAACAAAACAGCGCCAAGAACGCCGCCGTCGCGCCCGCGCGCCGCATCCCGTCCGAGTACTTCATAAACAACCCGCCGAACGCGAACGCAACCGCCGCAACCGCCAGCAGCACCGAGTAGAGCACGCCCTACCCCTGCACGCGCTTCTCTTTGCCCGTCCAGTATTTTTCGCGCAGCGCCATTTTGCGGATCTTCCCCGTCCCCGTCTTCGGCAGCGGCTCCTCGCTGAACTCCACCATGCGCGGCAGCTTGAACTTCCCCAGCCGCCCCTGCAAAAACTCGAGCAGTTCCTCACCCGTCAACGTCGACCCCGGCTTCCGCACCACCACCGCCGCCGGCACCTCGCCCCACTTCTCATGCGGCGCCGCCACTACCGCGCACTCGAACACATCCGGATGCGCAAAGATCGCCTTCTCCACCTCGATCGATGAAATATTTTCGCCGCCGCTGATGATGATCTCCTTCTTGCGGTCGACGATGTGGATGTAGCTGTCCTCATCCCACACCGCCATGTCCCCGGTGTGAAACCACGGCCCCGTCATCACCGCCGCCGTCGCCTCCGGTTCCTTGTAATATCCCTCCATAATGTGATCGCCCATCGCGACCACCTCGCCAATCGTCTGCATATCGCGCGGCACGTCCTGCATCGCGCTATCGACCACGCGCACCGACACGCCCGGAATCGCCCACCCCGCCATCGCACGACGCCGGTACCGCTCCGGCCCCTCGTCCTGCACCTCGCGTTTGCGCCGCGCCGATGTCAGCACGGGCGCCGTCTCCGTCAACCCGTAGCCCCCGAAGCAATCGCAGTGAAACGCCTGCTCCATGCGCTCGATCAGTTCCGGTGAAGCCGCCGCGCCCCCGATCATAATGTTGCGCAAGCTCGACAGATCAAATTTGCCAATATCCGGGCAGTTCAGCAGCGCGTTCGCCATCGTCGGCACCAGGCACATGTCCGTCGCGCGATGTTCTTGGATCAGCTTGGACACGCTCAGCGGCTCAAACCGCCGCACCATCACCTGTTTCAATCCCAGCATCGTCGAACATTGCGGCCGCCCCCACCCGTTCGCGTGAAACAGCGGAATCGTGTGCAGATCGACAGCAGTCTCGATATCTCGAAACAACGTAGCCACCGACAGCGCGTGCAGGTACAGCGTGCGATGGCTCAGCGCCACGCCCTTCGGTGTTCCCGTGCTGCCGCTGGTATAAAACAACTCCGCCACCGAGTTTTCGTCGATCGAAAAAACGTCCGCCCGCTCCGGCGTGCCGTCCGCTATCAGCTCCTCGTACGCCAAATCCGCGAGCGGCGATTTCTCGCCAATGCTCACGTACCTTCGGATACCCGGGCACGCCTTGCGAATGTGCTCCACCAGCGGCGCGAAGTCGTTCTCAAAAATCAGCATCGCCGCGCCGGAGTGATTCAAAATGTTCACCAACTCGAGCGGCGACAGCCGTACGTTGATCGGCATCACGATGCCGCTCGCCTGCAGCACGCCGTAATATCCCTCGAGCAGTTCGTTGTTGTTGAAGCTCAGATACGCGACTCGTGCACCCGCTCCAAGCTGCTCCTTCGCCAGCGCCGACGCCAGCTTCTCGCAGCGTTCCCCGAACTGCGCGTACGTGAACTCTTTCTCCTGAGAGATAACGCCGGTCCGATTTCCGAAGAGATCGACGGCTCGGTGGAGACAGCGCAACGGCGTCAGCGGGACGAACATACGCAGCAATGTTACTACGCTATTGCTTCAACGACGCCGCAACCGAATCCGCCAGCGACGTAGTCGGCCGTCCAATGAGAGTACTCAATTGCCCGCCGTCGTCAAACAGCGCGCCCTGCGCGGCCCCCGCATCCGAATCTGCCAGCATGGCCGCGATTGGCTCCGGCACTCCCGCCTGCATCAGCGCCGCCAGGTATTCCGCTTCCGGCATATCGCGATACACCACGGGCCTGCCCGCTTGCCGTGCGATCTCGGCGGCGAACTGCGCTAGCGTGAACGCGTTATCTCCCGCCAGTTCATAAATACGCCCGCTCTGATCGCCACGCGCCAGTAACACGCGCACCGCCGCCTCCGCGTAGTCTGCCCGTGCGGCGCCAGAAATCCGCCCCTCTCCCGCGCAGCCGAGATGCACCCCGCGCTGTAAATCCGCCGGCGCCGACGCGGCGTAGTTCTCCGTGTACCACCCGTTCCGCAAAAACACGAACGGCAGGGCGGCGGCGCGAATGGCATCTTCGGTCTGTTTGTGCTCGCCGGTCAGCATAAGAGGCGAGCGGTCCGCATGCAGCAAACTTGTATAGACAAGCAGCTTCACACCCGCGCGCTTCGCTGCCGCGATCACGGCCGCGTGCTGCGGGAAGCGTTTGCCGACTTCATTCGCAGAAATCAGCAGCAGCTTGTCGACGCCGGCCAGCGCGCGCGCCAGCGTCTCCGGCCTATCGTAATCGGCCTCCCGCACAGCGACTCCCTTCGCCGCCAGATCGCCGACTTTACCCGGGCTCCTCACCGCCGCGACAATCTCCGCCGCCCGCGTCTCCTGCAACAGCGCATCCATTACCAGTCGCCCAAGATGGCCCGTCGCTCCCGTAACGCCAATCACCGGCATCCTCCTTAACAATACGCCTTCACTCTGTCT
>JAICMB010000822.1 GCA_025929455.1 Bryobacteraceae bacterium
CCAAGGCGAAATTCATTTCGACTTCCCGAGACTCTATCTCGCCGAAGTCTATCTCGCGCGGGCGAATGAATTCGCCCGTCCAAGGCGGCGAGTCGCCGCACTCCATATCGATTCGATTTGCGCTCAGGGCAGAGTGGGGCACGCCGGATGTTTTTCGCGCAATAATCTGAACACGCAAGCTCTGGGAAAGCGAAAACGGAAGCGCGCCCCAGGCACGCTTCCGTCGTTCATTTCCCCTGACCGTCTAACCCGAGGCTAAAAACTGAAACGGTTCGTCAGGCTCCAGGTGGTGTCCGCGGGGATGCGGACCTGGGCTGTCGTGCCGTCTGGATTCGCTTGGATCGGGATCAGCGAGTCGTTCGCGAAGAGGTTGTAGACATTCAGCTGGATTTCCCAGGTGACGCCTCTCCGCAGCTTGCGCGCATAGCCTACCCAAACGTCGTAGTTCGTTTCGCTGCCGGCATAGATGGGGCTGTTCACGTCGTTCACCCAGATGCCTGCGTCGGAATTATATTTCGGATAATATCCAATCGCCGCCTTGCTCTGCCAGCGGACCGCACCGCCGACACTAAAGCCGCGGAGAAAGCCGTGGCTGAACGTGTAGTTGTTGACGAAGTTGAAGTGCCACTTGCGCAGCTCGTTTACGGCCTGGCCGTTTTCGGCGAGGAAGTTTTCGTAGGGACCATAAACGTTCTGCATCATGCGTCCGCCGAACGTATCCTGCGCGCCTGAGTACGTGGTTTCACCATACCAATGGCGGATGTCGGCAAAGCCATCTATATTCCAATAGTTCAGATCGTTGATCGGCGTGTCATTATAGCCGTCGAACCAGAGGTTCTTCGCGTTCTCAATATACGCGGGCCAGTCCGAGAGGATGTTGCTGCGGATCGCGGTCGTGCGCGAGAGGTTGAAGGTCAGGCGCCAGTTCGAGGTCGGGTTCGCAGTGAACTCGAGTTCCATACCTTTCGACTGGAGATCGTTCGTGAGCAATTGCCCGGCCGGCGGGTTCTGGCCCCAGATGCCCCAATCGGTGCCGCCGTCTTGTTTGAACTGCATGGCCTTCCACCAATCCTGATCGAGCGGACGCGACCACTCGGCATCGGTCCGAGCTGCGAACCACGCTTTGCGGTAGGCGAGTTCGTCGTCGTCGAGCGGAGGCGCCAGGTACGGCGTACCGGTGGAGGGATTGATTGTGCCTTGTGCGATGTATTCGGAATTGCCCTGCACGGCGGCGCGGCGGATGCGCAACGGCTGGCTCAACAAGGTGCTGAGCTGGCCGCGCCAATCGGCCGGGAGCGGCTGATTGGCAACCGCGGTGTCGTAGGTGCCGAAGAGCCATTTGTTCACGAGCCATTCCGGCGTGGTCTGCTGACGATACGTTCCAGAGGTCCACGTTTCCATTTCCATCGCGTTCATCGTGCGCGCGACGCCGGCCTTATTCCACTGAACCATGCCCGCTGTGTCGGACAGCGTGGTATTTTTCTGCAGCGTGTTATACCACGTCATGCGGAGAGAATACTTGTTGTCTAGCACGCTGACGAGGAAGCCCATGTCACGCGTGCGGCCCGAGGGCGCGGCGAGTTTTTTGCCGTAGACATCGGTGCCGACATCCGAAGGACGGAAGCTATTCGAA
>JAICMB010000018.1 GCA_025929455.1 Bryobacteraceae bacterium
CGTGTGCGGCGTATCATGAGAACTAATGAACGAAAATTTGTACCTGATCGAGCGCTTCCGCCGCGGCGCGGAACTGGTCGCCGTAACGCTGACGGGCGCGGCCGGACCGGAGCTCGATTGGACGCCGGCTCCCGATAAATGGAGCGTCCGCCAGATCATCTGCCATCTTGCGGACACGGAGATGATCACGGCGTTCCGGTTCCGCCGGATCATAGCCGAGCAGGAGCCGCAACTAGAGGGATGGGACCAAAACGCCTGGGCTGAGAAGCTCGACTATAAGCGGCGCAAGAGCTCGCAGGCGCTCGAAGCGTTCCGCCGCATGCGCGCGGAAAATTTTGAACTGCTGAAGGAGTTGCCTCCTGAAGCGTTCGACCGCGTAGGCGTGCACACGAGGATCGGACGCAAGTCGCTGCGCGATTTCGTCGAGCTGTTCGCCGATCACGCCGAGAAGCACGCGCAGCAAATGCGCGAGCGGCGCGCCGAGTACAAACAGTTCCGCGCAAAATCGGCGCAGAAGTAGCCGTACAAATGAAGCTAATTCCCAAGATCAACCTGGCGTGCGCCGCTGTGCTCGCTGCCGGTATCGGCGTTGCCGCTTATTACGCCAATGACTTCCTGCAGGACAATGCGCGCCATGAGGTAATGACGCAGGCGTCGCTCATGATGGAGGCGGCCGCGTCGGCGCGCACCTACACATCGGAGCAGATCAAACCGCTGCTTGAAACCGAGCAGCACTTTACGCGGCACTTCGTGCGTCAGACGGTTTCCGCAGTCGCGGCGACCGAGATGTTTCGGTATCTGCGCCGCCGCTATCCTGCCTACACCTACAAAGAGGCCGCGCTCAATCCCAGCAACCTTGACGATCGCGCGGTCGACTGGGAAGCCGACATCATCAACAGCTTCCGCAATCACCCCGACAAGAAGCAGATTTCGGGCGAGCGCGACACGCCGGAAGGGCGCTCGCTATTTCTCGCGCCTCCGATCCGAGCGGCCGCGCCGTGCCTCGATTGCCACAGCACACCCGCCCGCGCACCCATCTCGATGCTGCGGCAGTATGGCAAAGAAAACGGGTTCGGCTGGAATTTGAACGAAGTGGTGGCCGCGCAGATCGTGTCCGTTCCGGAAGCGGTGCCGGTTGCGATCGCGGGAACGGCATTCAAAGAGCTGTTAATTTATTTCGGTGCGATCGGGCTGGGAACGCTGATCGTGCTGGACCTCGCGCTGGCGTTCATCGTGCTGCGTCCGGTGAAGCGGCTGGCGCGCACCGCGGACGAAATCAGCAAGGGCACTCTCGACGCGGAGTCGATTCCGGTGAAGGGCAATGACGAGATCGCCGGGCTCGGGCACGCGCTGAACCGCATGTATCTCAGCCTCCGCAAGGCGTTTCAATTGTTGGAGCGAGGCGAGGGAGCGTAGCGCGATTACAGACCGATCGATCGCAGCAACTCGGTGAAGCGGGAATCGGCGCGCAAGCCATCGAAACGAGGGTCTACGCCTAAGAACGCGACGCGCGGCGAACGTTCTTGCACTGCCGCCTTGAGCATCTCGAACGTCTTCGCATTGTCGCCAAGACCCAGATAGATCAAGGCCAGATCATAGGAGGACACGAATCTGCGCGCGGCGGCTTCCCGAAGATCGTGCAGTACGTTTAAGGCGTCAGCGCGTCTCCCGGCGATTGCATACGCGTGCGCCAGAGGCGCCTCATAGATGTAGCTGCCACCGCCCAGTCGAACGGCCATTTCGAACTCCGCAATGGCTTCCTTTAGCATTCCCTTCTCCTCGTACGCCTGGCCCAGGACCAGGCGTGCCGGGACGAACGCCGGGTCCATCTCGATGGAGTTGCGATACTGCTCGATCGCTTTGTCATACTGGCGCGCGTAGAAATACCGCGATCCGACCCAGGTGTTGATGATGGTCGACAGCGGGTCGAGTTCACGCGCACGCTCCGATTCGGCGATGGCCTGTTTATGCCGGCCGACCAGCGTTAAATACTCGCCGTACCAGTGATGACCGTTCGCGTAGTTCGGGTTGAGATCGATCGCACGCCGGAATTCACGCTCCGCGCCCGCCCAATCGCGATCGTAGTAAAGCAGCACGAACGCGAGCGAGGTGTGCGCTTCGGCGAGCGAATCGTCCAGCGCGAGTGCCTTCATAACTGCCGACTTCGCGTTCGGGAAAGTTTGCTCGGGAGACAAGTAGCCGTACCATCCCAGCGGCAGCCAACAGTCCGCCAGGCCGTCGTAGGCAAGCGCGTAATCCGGATCTTTTTCCACCGCTTGCTGGAAGAACCCGATCGCCTTCGTGAGGTCCTGCTCAGTGCGTCTATTCCAGAAGAATCTGCCTTTTGAATACGCCTCGTACACGTCCGAGTTCGATGTTCGCACACGAGCCAGGCGCGCGCCGGGCGCGGTTAACGTCACGCGGATGCCGTTGGCGATGCTACTAGCAACGCGCCGCTGCAAGCTGAAGACGTCCCGCAAATCGCCCTCGTAGCTCTCGTTCCACAAACGTGTTTCCCCGACGCCTCGCATGAGTTCCACGTCTATCCGTGCGCGATCGCCAGAGCGTAAAACGGAGCCATCCACGATGGCATCGACCTTTAACTCGCGTGCAATTTCCGGTAGGGATTTGCCGGTTCGTTTGTAGTGCATCGAAGAGGTTCGCGAAACCACGCGAAGCGAGCTGATGCCCTCCAACTGGTCCCTGAGCGCGTCGGTCATTCCGTCCACGAAATATTCTTCTTCGGGATTGCCGGACAGGTTTGCCAGTGGAAGCACGGCGAGCGATCGGATCGGACCATGAGGCGGCCGCGTGCGATTCAGGCCAACAATGGCCAGGACGACCGCGACCGCGATCATCGCTGCGGCCATAAGCGCAAACCGCCGCCGGTTTGGATTATGTTCCTCGGTAGCGACCTGAGGCAGGTCTTCCGTGGGTTGGCCAAGCGGTGCGATGAAGCGGTACCCGCGACCTGCGAGCGTCTCAACGAACCTAGGGACCTGGGCCGAGTCGCCCAAGGCGGCCCGAAGCCTCTTGATCGCGGCGTTCAGGCTGTGCTCGAAGTCGACGTAGGTGTCGGCGGCCCACAACCGCTTCTGCAGGTCCTCGCGTGTTACGACGTCGCCGGGGCGTTCCAGGAGCATCGTCAGGACCTGGAGAGGTTGGCCCTGTAGCTTAACTCGCAACCCGTGCTTGCGCAGTTCGCCGCTCTGTCGGTCGAACTCGAATGCGCCGAACGAGACACACCGTTGCGCCGCCGTCGATTTCGGCATAAATCCAGTTACATTCCCTGGCGGACGATTGTAACACCGGCGAATTCAGGGCAAGCGGTTTATTACCGCGTATCGTAAGTGCAATGTTCTCAGGGGCATCCAGTGTCACCTGCATTTAGCCGTCCGGCCATTGCGCTATCTCGCCCGAATCGGCGATTCTGCCCGTGCCGAGGCGCACGATGCTGGGCGGTTCGGCGGAATTAGCACAGGAGAGGAACGTAAATGAAAACGGGTATTTGTTATGCATGCTGCATAGTCCTCGCGGGCGGGGTAGCCGTCGCCGACGAGGTGACGGACTGGAACCGCATCACACTCGATGCGCTACTTGTACCACCGGCCGTGGCGGCGCCACTCGCGCAACGGCCTGTCGCTATCGTCCAAGCTGCCGTGTTCGATGCGGTGAATGGAATTGAGCGGCGCTACACTCCGATTCACGTCGCACCGGGCGCGGCTCCGGGTGCATCAGTGCGCGCCGCGGCGGTTCAAGCGGCATATGCGAGTCTGATGCGGCTGTTTCCGGCGCAAGCGGCGACTTTCGACCAGAAGCGGACCATTTCTCTAATCGGAATCGCGAGCGGCCGGGCGATGGAGCACAGTGAATCCATTCAACGCGGAATCGAGTGGGGACAGACTGTTGCCGACGCGATCTGGGCGTGGCGCAGCAACGACGGCTTTGCAAATGTGCAATCGCCGTTTCTGGGCGGAACGACGCCCGGCCAATGGCGGCCCACACCGGCAGCGCCCGGACTGGCGCCGCAACTCGCGCAAGTAACGCCGTGGGCCATTGTCTCGCCTTCACAATTCCGGCCGGCGGGGCCTCCCGCGTTAACCAGCGACCGGTATGCGACCGATTTCAACGAGACCGAGACCGGTGGGAGCATATCGAGTTCGACGCGCACGTCGGACCAGACGCTTTATACGAAATTCTGGAACTCGACTAGTCCGGTGGACTTCTATGATCCAGTCGCGACTTCGCTCGCCTCCGCACACGATTTCAATTTATTGGAGAACGCGCGACTGTTGGCCTTTCTTAATATGGGCATGGCGGATGCGATCGTCGGATGCTGGGATGCCAAGTACACGTACGACTCCTGGCGGCCGGTTACGGCGATCCAACTGGCGGACCAGGACGGAAATGCCGCAACCATTGCCGACCCGAGCTGGACACCGTTCATCGCGACGCCACCCTTTCCGGAGTACCCTTCGGCCCACTCCTGTGTGAGCGGCGCAGCGGCACGTGTGCTTTCAGCGTACTTCGGAGAGAATACTCAATTCAGTGTTTCGTCTGACACCATGCCGGACGTGGTGCGGTATTTTTCGAGTTTTTCCGCGGCGCTCGAAGAGGTCAAAAACGCACGCATTTACGGCGGTATTCATTTTCGAAGCGCTTGTGAAGACGGGCAGGCGCTTGGAACAGCCGTCGCGGACTATATGATGGAGCATGTCCTGCTTCCGGTGCACGGAGCGCGCGAACATCACGGCGATCGGTAGCGGGTGAGAAACATGACGGAATTACGCGCCATATTTACGGGCTTGCTACTGCTGAGCATACCTGCCTATGGCCAGCATCATCACGGCGCCGAACTCGGCGCCGTGCACTTTCCTGTATCGTGCGATGCCGCGGCGCAGAAGACGTTCGACCGCGGCGTCGCGCTGCTGCACTCGTTTTGGTATCACGAGGCCGAAAAGACGTTCACGGAGGTGATTCGCACCGACCCTAAATGCGCCATGGGCTACTGGGGTATCGCGATGAGCGTCTATCATCCGTTGTGGGCGCCTCCGAGTCCGGCGGATTTGGCGAACGGCATGGCCGCCGTACAAAAAGGCAGAGCGGCGGGCGCGAAAACTCCGCGTGAGCACGACTATATTGCGGCGATCGCGAGCTTCTATGAACATTCGCAGACGGCGCCGCATGGCGAGCGTGCCCGCGGGTGGTGTAGGAGCATGCAGCGCTTGTCTGCCCGGTATCCGCAGGACCGCGAGGCAGCCATTTTCTATGCACTGGCGCTAATCGCCACCGCGCCTGCTAGTGACAAAACTTACTCGAACCAGAAACAGGCTGCTGCAATTCTCAATCGCATCCTGCCGGAAGAGCCCAATCACCCCGGCATCGCGCATTACATGATTCATAGCTATGATTCGCCGCAGTTGGCGATCCTTGCGCTACCGGCGGCGCGTAGCTACGCCAAGATTGCTCCCGCAGTGCCTCACGCGCTGCACATGCCGTCGCATATTTTTACGAGGCTCGGCCTGTGGCAGGATTCCATCGCGTCCAACCTCGCTTCCGCAGCGGCGGCCAGGAGCTATATTGCGAAGACGCTTCCGGGTGCGGTGTCGCAGGATCAATTGCACGCCATGGATTACCTGGAGTACGCCTTTCTTCAGACCTGCCAGGACGGCGAAGCGAGGCGCATCGTTGAAGAGGCTGCAGCCGCATCGAACGTGGACCAGGAGGTTTTTCAGGCGGCGTACGCGTTCGCTGCAATCCCCGCGCGCTATGCGCTGGAGCGCGGGCGCTGGTCGGAGGCCGCATCGCTCGAGGTGCGGCCGGCGGGGTTCCCGTGGCAGCGATTCCGCTACGCCGAGGCAATCACGCATTTCGCGCGGGCGCTGGGGGCGGCCCGGAGTGGGAAACCAGCCGGGGCGCACACCGAAATCGATAAGTTGGCGGAGATTCAAAAGGCACTGGCTCAGATAAAGGAGGGGTACGACTGGAGCGCGCAGGTCGAAGTGCAGCGGTTAGCCGCGGCGGCGTGGGCCGCGCATGCTGACGGAGATAATGTGAAGGCGTTACGGTGGATGCGATCCGCGGCCGATCTGGAGGACCGCGCGGACAAGCATCCCGTTACCCCGGGACCGGTACTGCCGGCGCGGGAGTTGTTAGGGGAATTGCTGATGGAAATGGATCAGCCGGCCGTGGCCGCGCCGGAGTTCGAAGCGGTGCTGCGGAGTGCTCCGAACAGGTTCAACGCAGTGTATGGTGCGGCGCGGTCGGCGGAGTTGTCGGGAGATCGGAAACGGGCGAGCCAGCGCTACGCGGAGTTGTTGGAGCATTGCGGACGAACCGATGCGCAACGACTGGAATTGCAGAATGCAAGGGCGTACTTGCGCAAGCGGTAAGGGCTGGCGCGCACCGCGGACGAGATCAGCAAGGGCACTCTCGAAGCCGAATCGATTCGATGAAGGGCAATGACGAGATCGCCGGGCTCGGGCACGCGTTGAACCGCATGTATCTCATCCTCCGCAAGGCGTTTCAATTGTTGGAACGAGGCGAGGGAGCGTAGCGCGATTGCAGACCGACGGATCGCAGCAATTCGGTGAAGCGGGCGCCGAAGCACCTGTTCGACAAATGGCGCGATGTGCGCGCAGTTCGGTTACAGGTCGGTTATCTTGCGGCGTCCGCCACGTTTGTGGATGCGCCTATGCGCCCCTGCGGATCGAGCGCCGTTTGATGTTGCCAGCGCATACGGCACACATCCCGAGCAGGCCGATGCCGAGCAACGACAACGAACCGGGCTCCGGTACAAGACTCGTGCTAAACGAGCCGTATACTCCCGGCGGAGGAACGTTCGGCCCGGGAGTGGCGTTCGGAAGGTCCACGAGACCTGTCGCATTCGCGAGCCCAGCCGCGTAGATGATCGGCCCGTGCCCCACGTCGCCGTTGCTCCAAAGCTCAGCAACGTATCCTCCCGGTCCGGCGATATTAAACGCCACGCCATAGATGTCGAGCAGGCCTCCGGAAAAAGGATACGTTAGCGTAGGGACGCCATTGTCGAGTTCGAAGCAAACCGCCGGAGAGTTTCCTGCCGGGTAAAACACGTCATCGTAGGATAAACCAGACGGGGTAGTTGCAAAACCCGCAACGAGAGGGTTATTCACATACGATATAGGTGTGAAGAGCCCGGTAATCGCACCGGAGACATTGACGTTTGTGTCCGAAAACGTTCCGGTGATGCCGGTGATCTCATACCCGGGCGGGTTAGTAGAGTTAGTACTCTGCGGCCCGACGCTGAGCACGCCGCTAGCGTTGATCCCGTTTCCGCTGAACGAGAAATTGAATTCGGCCGCCATCGCGGCTGGCGCAACCGCAATCGCCGCCCCTAATCCGAGCAGTGCAACAGAACAGATCTTCATTTTTCTCCTGTGATGTCCTCGCCGAAGGCGTGGAATGCGTATCATTGGACAGGAGAAAGACGCTTTTCATTACACGAAGGTTTTTCAGGAAACCGAAAGCCAGTCCTGGAAGTACCATCAACTCGACACTCGACAAGGGCACTCGCGTCCGACGATGGTTTCCCTGATGTGAGAAGAATGAGGACCGAGTTTGGCTCCTGCTCCTAGTCGTTCTGGTGAGAAGCACAGCAACGAAACGCATCAGTCGAAGACCGATCGTGTCAGAGAGTCAGCTAACGCGCAGCGCGGACGGCTTTGAGGAAGCGCTCGCGGTCGCGGGCGTCGGGGATTTCGGCGGCGACGGCGGCGATGACCTGCTCGGCCGAGGCGCTCCGCTTCGCGGCACGGTCGACGAGAATGCGCGCGACCGGGCCGATGTATTCGGCGAGCTTCGTTTTCACTCTGTCGAGATCGGGGCTTTGCACGGGCGAGGCCGGCGTCGGAGTTGGTGTCATCGGCGCGGGCGCCCCTGCGGCCATGCCGTGCGCGTGCGCGGCGGGGAAGGGCTGCGATCCGGGCGCGAATTGCGCGAGGGCATCGTGGAACTCGCGCGCGTTTTGGAACCGCGCTTCCGGTGATTTTTCGATTGCGCGGAGAATTACCGCGGTTAACCCCGGGGGAAGGTCGGCGGGCGCTGGAGGTGGCGTTTGCAGGTGCGCGGCCATGATGGCGTAATCGGTCTCACCCTCGAATGGCCGCCGGCCCGTCAGCGTTTCATACAGTGTGATGCCGGCCGAGTACACATCCGACCGCGCGTCGACCGTGCCCGCGCTGATTTGTTCCGGCGCCATGTAATGCAAAGATCCGATCGCGGTACCGGTGCGCGTGAGGCGGCGGTCGGCGCGGCTTGCGATGCCGAAGTCGGTGAGCTTCACGGCGCCGTCCGGCCGCAGCATGATATTCGACGGTTTGACGTCGCGATGCACAACGCCGCACGAGTGCGCGTATTCGAGCGCGTCGAGCACCTGGCACATGCACGATGCGCCGGCTTCGATGGTCAGTGCGCCGCGTGCCAGCAGCCGTTCGAGGCTGCGGCCTTCGACCAGCTCCATGAACATGAGCACGTCATCGCCAAGCGGCAACGCGCTGAACAGGCCCGCGATATTCGGATGTGTCAGGCTGGCCTGAATTTTGATCTCGCGTAGGAAGCGCTCGCCCAACTCCGGCGAACTGCGCACGCCCGGAAGCAGCACCTTCATCGCTTCCATGCGATCGGTCAAAACATTGCGAACGCGATAGACGGACCCCATGCCGCCAACGCCAATTTTTTCCAGGACCTCGTATCCGGCGACGCGGTCACCCGCAGCGTACTCCACTAGGTAACAGCTTAGTCGATTTTTCTTACGGCAACGCGAACGCGACGTAACTGCCACCGCTCGGACTGCCTGACTTACCGCCGCCCGCACCGATGACGACGTACTCGTGGCCGTTGATTTCGAAAACCGCGGGCGTGGCATTGCCGCCGGCCGGAAGCGTGGTCTCCCACAGCAGTTTGCCCGTCGATTTGTCGAACGCGCGGAACTTACGGTCGTGCGTGGTCGCGCCGATGAACAGCAAGCCGCCTGCGGTGACCACCGCGCCACCGTAGTTCTCAGAGCCGGTGTCGCGCAGACCTTTCGCGGCAAGCTCGGGAATCTCGCCGAACGGAATTTTCCAGGCGTAGTGGCCGGTGCTGACGTCGATCGCATTTAGCGTGCCCCACGGCGGTTTAACGGCCGGATAGCCGTCCGGATCGAGAAACTTGTTGTAACCGTCGATGCCGTACTTCAGCACTGGCAGGGCATTCTTGTCCGAGCGTTCCGGACCACCGACCGTGACGCTCTCGCCGGTCGTGATATAGCGCACGATTGCATCGATCGACTCAGCACCGAGGCGCGCGAAACCCGGCATGCGTCCCGCGCCCGTCGAAACGATGCTCTCGATCTGCTGGGGCGTGCGCCGCGTGCCGATATCGACAAGCGACGGAAACTCCGGCGGGCTGCCTTTGCGATCGAGACGGTGGCAGCCGGAGCAGTTCTGGCGATAGAGCGATGCACCCGTGGCCGCGCCCGTGTGCACGACGCGCGGAACGAGGCGCAGCACCCACGCCATTTCGTTGGAATTGACATACAGCAGCCCTGTCTCAGGGTCCCAGGCGGCGCCGCCCCACTCACCGCCGCCATCAAACCCGGGGAATACGATCGTGCCGGCGAAACTGGGCGGCGTGAACTGCGGGCCGCCGCGCAGCGTTTTGAACCGCCGCAGCACGTCGGCGTGTGCTTCGGGGGTGCGGTCGGTCAGCAGGTCTTCGGTAAGCTGCTGGCGTGCGAACGGAGCGGGCGCGAGCGGCAGCACCTGCTTGCGCGCGAGCACCTCGCCATCGACATCGCTGGGCGGTACGTCGACTTCGTGGTACGGAAACAGCGATTTGCCGGTGGCGCGATCGAACACCCAAACGAAGCCATTTTTCGTGATCTGGGCGACCGCGTCGATGGTGCGTCCGTCGCGCTTCACTTGCACCAGCGTGGGCGCGGTCGGGAAGTCGCGATCCCAGACGTCGTGGTGCACGGCTTGAAAATGCCACAGGCGTTTGCCGGTCGTCGCGTCAAGCGCGAGGAGGCAGTTGGCGAACAGGTCGTCGCCGATACGATTCGCTCCGTAGAAATCGAATGCGGCCGATCCGGTCGGGACGTACACCACGCCGCGCTGCGCATCGAGCGTCAGTCCGGCCCAGGAGTTCGCGCCGCCGATGTACTTCCAGGCGTCGCGCGGCCAGGTGTTATAGCCGAATTCGCCGGGCTGCGGAATGGTGTGGAAGATCCACCGCATGGCGCCGGTGCGCACGTCGAACGCGCGGATGTGGCCGGGCGCGGCGGGCAGGTCCTCGGCGACGAGTGTGCCTTGAATGAGCAGGTCCTTGTAGACGACGCCGGGGCTGGTGGCCTGAATCGTGAGACCGGCGGCGTTCGGGCCGAGGCCGTCGTGCAGATCGATGCGGCCATCGTGTCCGAAGCCGGGGATGGGTTTACCGGTGCGCGCGTCGAGCGCGTAGATGAATTCGTCAATGCCGGCGAAGATGCGGCCGTTGCGGCCGTCGCTCCAGTAGGCGAGACCCCGATTGCGTTCTTTGCGAGTGATCTGTTCGCCGCGGTGCGCGTCGAAGTCCCACAGTAGTTTCCCCGTCGCAGCATCGAGCGCGATGACGCGGACGCGAGGCGTCGTGGCGTACAGCACGCCCTTAACAATGATGGGGTTGCACTGCATCTCCGACCCGTCGTATTCGTCGTGCGAATCGAACTGCCAGGCGCGCTGGAGGCGGTGGACGTTGTCGCGGTTGATCTGTGTGAGGGAGGAATATTTGAGGCCGCCCGCACCGCCGGCAACGGGCCAGTCGCGGTTCGCGCCGCCGTACAGGGCTAGTGCGCCGAGCAGAAAAAACGAAGCCAAGCGATACAACATGGGGAACCCGCGATTCTAGCGCAGCCCGGGTAACAGATTGAATTTGCTCTTGTTTTTCTCCATTTGTTCGCCCATAATGGAATGCGATGGCTCTTACGCAGCGGCAGAAGGAAGTCCTGGACTACATCGCCGGTTTCATTGAGCGAAACGGGTATTCGCCGAGTTACGAGGAGATCGCGCAGGGGCTGAAATTGGCGTCCCTCGCGTCGGTACACAAGCACATCGGGGCGCTCGAGGGCCGTCATTACCTGCACCGCTCTTACAATCAAAGCCGTTCCCTAGAGTTAGCACCGAAATATTTCGAGGAGCGGCAACGGAACGGTACGGGTGCGGGCGTGGCGGTTCCGCTCGCCGGGCGCATCGCGGCGGGCCGTCCGGTGGAGGCGGTGGCAGGGCAGGACACGCTGCAGTTCGCCGAGTTCACCGGGACCGGCGAGACATTTGCACTGCAAGTGAGCGGTGAATCGATGATTGGCGATCACATCTGCGACGGCGACTACGTGCTGGTCGAACGCGTGAGCACCGCCCGTGACGGCGAGATCGTCGTGGCGCTTGTTGACGGTGCGGAGACCACGCTGAAACGGCTGTACCGGGAGTCGGACGGTAGCATCCGCCTGCAGCCGGCAAACGCCGCTATGGAGCCGATCGTTGTCGATGCGAGCCGTGTTCAGGTGCAAGGACGAGTGCTAGCGGTATTGCGCAAGTATGCCTGAACGGCGGGCCTTCTAGACGGCGGATTCGACCGGCGCAAGCCACCGGAAGAGAAAAAAGTGCCGCCCGCAAAGGCCGCACCGATAGGGTATAAAGATCCAGCTTAGTGTGCGCTCGACGGCGTTGCGCAGTCCAACACGTCTGACGTCGATGGAATGGCAGTTGGGGCAGTTGGATGAGAACATGTTTCGCATTTCGCGCTACGCTTTCAGCCCGCGCCATGCAGCGCCCGTATTCTCGGTCGCGGGCCGGTGCACCGGTTTTCTCTTCTGAGCGGCGAGTTCACGTGCCATCGCGCACTCCTTTGCGTAATTGCACATTTCCTCTTCGGCAAACGTGAACGCGCGTTTTTCCTCCGCTTCGCTCATACGTTCCAGGATCCCCCGGCAAATTAGCGGCAGATCCTGCAGGTGAATGCCGTAGCGGCGGGTGAGCGCGAGATCGGCCCTGACCGTAAAGGCACCCGTCCGCTTCCGGTCCTCGTTCGTGCGCTCAAAAGCGAACACCCGGAATCCCATTTCGTGGGTCATTTTGGTGAGAATGAAATGCATTAATATTTTCCTTTTTTTTCTGCACTGTGCTCTGGGAGCCGCTATGGACACCATGACGGTTGGCGGTTGCAAGTGGGTTCGTATTCGAGCACCAGGCGGTCCTGCCGCCCCGGCCTCGACGCGGGCTCGCATACTTCGTACACGAACCCCGTCGGCACGCGTTGCATTACCGCCGCGTGTTGATCCTGCAGATGGGACAGCAGCGCTCCTTTTATATCATCGGTCTCGCCGATGTAGATCCATTCCCGGGCATTCGAGATTCCGTAAATTCCGGAGGCAACCGGCGCGTATCTGTGGACTGAGCCGGAGGTGAACGCGCGCGGAATTCGCTGGTCAAAAGGCATAAGTCATCGTTCTTCGCGGAGAGCTTTCGGCATGCCGAGTCATGCTTACATGAGATATGTTAAGAAAGCTCGTGCCGGTTTTTTGCGCGAATGACAACATCACAGAGTCATGTGATCGTCGGTAATAATGGAAGGAACCGTGACTCGCGAGGACTTCTTCCAATTGAACCAGGCGAGAATAATGCATAGAGCGCCGCACGCGATCGTTATCGAAAGAAATGTATTGCTGACGGGACGTGAGGCCATCCATACGGCGGGGCAAAAGAAAAAAGCCATGACCAGCAGTGCAGTGGTCATGGTGTAGCGGGTTCCCGCAGACGCCCTTATAGAATCGGACATACAACCTCCTCGGTTGTCAGGCTGTGCTAAGGGAAAAACGATCAGATCGTCTGACTTAGTTCAGAAAATCTGCGAGTGGGCGGGACCGCTCAGGCAATTACTAGTATGACCTCTTTGCGCGGGCCTGTCAAGGTAGCATGTCACTTTGTGAGTATCGTGCCGAAAGCCGTAGCGAACAAAAAAGGGTGCCGCTGGGGCACCCTTTTGTTCGCGGTTTTCTGACGAGTTACCAGCGCTTGTTTCGGTACTGGCCGCCGCCGCCGCCGCCGGATCCGCGCTCGGTTTTCGGGCGGGCTTCGTTGACGTTCAGGGCGCGGCCGTCCAGTTCTCTGCCGTTCAGTTCCGCAATGGCGCGGTCAGCATCGGCATTGGCCGTCATTTCAACGAATCCAAATCCTCGCGCCTGGCCGGTATCCCGATCGGTAACGACGCTAACGCGCTCGACGGGTCCGTACGCCTCGAACAAAGATCGAATCGCACCCTCGGTAGCTCCGAAGTTGAGATTTCCTACAAAAATATTCTTCATTTCATTTTCCTTTTTGGTTTGTGAGTCAATCGGGCAGGGTCGGACGAGGCGCGGTGAAACCGGACTAATGCGAAGATGCCGAAAAATTTAAGACTCCTCACTATAGCATGAAAGGTCCCTGCGAACTTTCAGCACCCGCGAACGCACTCGGGAACCGCGTTGCGCCGCTCGTCCGAGCGTTCGCGTCAGCTCTCTCGTTCGCCCAATAATATGCCGGAAACCCGCATGTTAGACTGATTCCGTGGCGGGCGCGGCACACGGTTTGAAGCGGTTTGTGTTCTGGGATTACCCGCGCGCGGGCTGGCAGTACGACGTCATGGTCGCCGTCATCGTGGCGTTCGTATTCCTGACTCCGCGCGAGTGGTTCCGCGACCAGCCGCGGGCCAGCAGCGTCACGATGATCCCCTCGGCCGAGCCGGGCAAAACGGTCTTCTGGATCGAGCCGGACCAACTTACCGACGTTCCCGAAGCCGAGCGCGCCGAGCGTGCGGCCAACCTGCTGCGGGCGCGAACCGGGAAACACTACCGTGTACAACGTGTCGAGCCGATCGTGGACGCCGAGCAGGATGTAAAAGGCTTCATGGTTTTTGCGTTGCCATAGTCGGGCGCGCAAACGTCTTTAGATTGATGAGACTGCTGCTAACCATCTGCGCGTTAACAGCCGTGGCCGGAGGCTATTCCATTACCGCCGCGGCCGAAGCACCGGGCCTGCGTGACATTCTCGCTCGCATGGATCAGTCCGCGGCCCAGTTCCACGGCATGAAAGCGAACGTTAAACGGGTCTCCCATACCGCCGTCCTAAACGAGGACAGCACAGAAACGGGCAACCTGGCCATCCGCAAGATAAGTCCGCACGAAGTTCAAGGACGCCTGGAGATCGAGACGCCCGACAAAAAGGCGTATCTGATCAACAACCGGACGGTGGAGATCTTTTATCCCAATCTGAACCAAGTTGAGATCTACCGCATCGGCAAAGAGGGCGAACAGCTGACGCAGTTTATCCTGCTGGGCTTTGGAACGTCGGGGACCGATCTCGAGAAGAATTACGATATGAAAGTCACCGGCGCCGCCACGCTGGATGGCGAAAAGGTCGACGTGATTCAATTAACCCCCAAGGGCGGCGAGGCGAAAAAGTTGGTCACGACCGTGGACCTATGGCTGCGCGCGACGGGTCCGGCGTATCCTTTGAAGGAACGCATCCTGCAGCCGTCGGGCGATTCTCTCGTGATGACCTACAGCGGCGTTCAGATTAACCCGCCGATGGGGCCGGAGGCGACCAGCTTGAAACTGCCGGCCGGAGTCAAAAAGGTCTATCCGCAGCGGTGAGTGCGGCGCCGCATCCGGATACAATCAAAACACGCGTCCTCCATCCGGGGGTGAACGTGTTTCGCTACCTTTTACCGATCATTGCGCTGCTCCCTGCAGCGCTAGCACAGGCCAGGGTTTCCGGACCCCTCTATTCGCTCAGTACGATCGCTGGCGCTGGTTCGGAAGACCCAAGCAAAGCGTTCGCGCCCGAAACTATTACACTCGATGGCGCTGGGAATCTGTACATAGGCAGCGTCACCGGCACCATTTACCGCGTCGCGCCGTCGGGCTCGATGGTCGCGGTCGCAGGAGCAGGCGTGTCCGGCTTCAGCGCGGATGCAGCGAACGGAACCATCCGGCTTGGGAGTCCGTTGGGAGTTGCCGCGGACGCTTCCGGCTCCGTGTACATTGCGGATACTGCAAACAATCGCGTTCTGAAGTTAAGCACGGCTGGTGTGGTCGCAACCGTTGCAGGTGACGGAAAGGCAGGCAGTGCGGGTGATGGCGGGCCGGCGACCGCCGCCGAGATCAATCAGCCGTACGCGATGGCTGTCGACCGCTTTGGCAGTGTGTATATCGGCGAGTACGGCGGCGCGCGTGTGCGCAAGGTGGCGCCTGATGGGATCATTTCCACGGTGGCGGGCGACGGTCAGTTCGGCACGGCGGGTGATGGCGGCCCGGCCACCTCCGCGCAGATTGCGGTTATGGGTTTGGCGGTTGATAGCTCCGGAAACCTGTACATCGCGGACGGCGTCAGCCTCGTCC
>JAICMB010000365.1 GCA_025929455.1 Bryobacteraceae bacterium
AAGGGGACCGTCCGAACCTCGCAATCCAACGGTTCCGGCATTTACTACTTCGGCAGCGTGGGCGTTGGAACCTATACGGTCGCGGTCGAAGCTCCCGGGTTCCAGAAATGGAGCGGCGATGTGCTGGTGCAGGCCGGGCAAACGCTGACGGTCGATCCGGTGCTCCAGGTCGGCAACGTGCAGCAAACGGTCGAGGTGACCGCTGCCGCCGCGCCAATCGCGACGGAAGGTGCGCAGATCAGCGACTACAAAGACGCCAAGCGCATTCATGATTTGCCGTTGAACGGGCGCCAGGTCAGTAACCTATTCACGCTCACGCCGGGCATTGAAGGCGGGCAACTGGGAAACGGCGGCTCCAACCAGAACGGCGGGAACCCGCGCACCAACGGCATGATGGTGGGCTCCACCGAAATGCTGCTGGACGGCGTTTCCTACGTAAACACCTTTGGCGGCGGCATCGCGCAGGTGCAGCCCGGCCTCGACACAATTCAGGAGTATAAGGTGGAGACCGCCGGATCGGGCGCGCAATTTGACCGCCCCGCCACGGTCGAACTGGTTACCCGCAGTGGAACGAACCAGATCCATGGCGCGGCGTTCGAGACCATGCGCAACAACTACAGCGGCCTGGTCGCTCGCGCGCGGCAGGACGGCAACAACCCCGCCAAGCTGATCCGGAACGAGTTCGGCGGCTGGGCAGGCGGCCCCATCGTGAAAAACAAGACCTTCTGGTTTTACGACCAGGAGCTGCTGCGGCAGCGCCAGCAGACGTTCGCGCAAACGGCGGTGCCGACCGATGCCATGTGGAACGGCGATTTCAGCAATGCGGTCGACACCAGCGGGAACAAAATCATCATCTACAATCCGTACTCGACGCATCCGGACGGGACGCGCGATCCTTTCCCGGGCAACGTCATTCCGCAGAACCTGCTCGATAAGAACGTCATTGACGTTTTCAAGAGCATCACGCCGAAGCCGAATATTGCGGGCAACCTGAATCCCTGGTTAGAGACGAACTTCAATTATTTCTACCCGATTAACACCAACACCAACACCATCACGGCCCGCGGCGACCAGGTCTTCTCCGAAAAGGACAACCTGTCCCTGCGAATGACCCGCAGCAACCAGGACTACGCCCAGTTGGGCGGCCGTTATGGTTTTCCCCCTCCCGGTGTTGCGAACGGTACCGGTACCGGAAGCCAGAACACCATGATTTATTCGGCGGTCGCACACTGGACACATACGTTCAGCCCGTCGGTGTTGAACGAACTGCAGCTTTCTTTCTTCCGGTCCGACAACAGGAGCGGCACACTCGGCGACGCGATTAACTGGGATTCCAAGCTCGGTCTTCCGAATCCATTCGGCGCCAGCGGCTGGCCCACCATTTACACCAGCGACAGCCAGTTTCTGTATGGCGGCGGCTGGGATGGCGATAATCACAAGGGTCAGCAGCTTACGCAATTCGCAATCAACGACAACATCACTTGGGTAAAAAATAAGCACACCTGGAAATTCGGCTTTAAAGGACGGCGCGAGTTCAACAACGTCGTTGAACTTCAACAGGCGCAAGGATCCGACAGTTTCTACGGCGATTGGACGTCGCAGTACGATACCGCCGCGCAGGGCGCTGCGCCGTACACCGGTTCGGGATTTGCGAGCCTCGAACTCGGCCTGCCGACCTATCTGTCGAATCAGTACAACCGCGGTTACTTCTACTTCCAGCAGAAAGAGATCGGGTTGTATGCGAACGATACCTGGAAAGTAACTCCGCGGCTCACGGTTGACGTCGGACTGCGCTGGGATTACTGGACTCCGTACAAAGAGAAATACAACCGCCTTGTCAATATTGACCTGAATTCGCTTCAGAGCGGCGCCATGCAGGTCGTGCTTCCTCACAACACGACCTTGCAATCGATCCCGGGCCTCCCGTCGGGCGTCATCGATTCGTGGACTAATCGCGGCCTCACCACGGTTACGGCCGATTCGATTCACTTTCCGGGCGCACTTACGCCGAACGTTTGGACCGATTTCGGCCCGCGCCTCGGCGTGGCTTATCGCCTCAGCGATAAGTGGGTGGTGCGCGGCGGCTACGGCGCGTATTACTGGCCGATGCCGCTCTCGCAACTTCTGCAGGCTTCGCGAACCAACGCGCCATTGAACCTGCGATTCCAGAACAGCATCGCGGACCAGAACGGCGCCGCGTTCAATTACGCGCTCACAAATTCGCCCGCGCCAACCGATAAAGTTGGAGGCGCCACCGTTACCGCCAGTTCTATCTCCAGCACATCGCAAAGCTTCCAGGCGATGGACGTGAACCACTGGAATGACGACAAGATGCAGCAGTGGACGTTCACCATCGAGCGCGAACTGATGGCCAACACCGTACTGAAGCTATCCTATATCGGTACGCACGGCAGCAATCTACAGCAGCACGTCGACGTAAATGCCGCGACCAGCAGATATAACTACCAGGCTGAAACAGGTCTGCAGGCGCCGACGAACGCCGATTTGCGCCGAGTCAATCCTAACTGGAACTTGACCGGGAACTACGGGGTTCTGGAGCATATCGGATATTCCAACTCTAATTCGTTCCAAGCAGACCTCGAGCGCCGCTTCTCGAGCGGTCTTGCCTTCCAGGTGTTCTATACGTACAACCACGCGATGTCCACCAACGATACGGGCGGGTACGCTTCAGGTGGTGCGGGCCTCAACTCAAACGGAGCGACAGCGGGAACAGTTCCGGAGAACAACGAGATCCTCGGCACTCCGAACCTGACGCTCGCTCAGCGGCTGGCGTTCACGTATACCAACTCCAGCCAGGTGCCGCCACAACGTATTACCTGGAATGGTGTTTATGAGCTTCCGTTCGGTAAGGGCAAGAAGTTCGGCAACAACGTAAACGGCCTGACCAATGCACTGATTGGCGGCTGGCAAGTCGCTTTCATCGGTACGTGGGCAAGCGGGTTCTGGATGGGCGTGAATTCCGGCGATTACGTCTTCACTAACCCGGCACTCGATTCCGATCAACGCCTGAAGATGAAAATCTTCGGCAAGAATCAGCAGCTCTGGTTCGCGGGGGACTTCGATCCAACTCAGGCTACCAACGTCGATCTCAGCCAGCTCGAGAAACTGGTGCCGGTCGATCGGAACCAGCGCGCCATTCGCCCGATCGGCAATCTCGACAACCGCATCCCGCAGCAGCTCGCGAACGGGAAGGTGGTGCCGACGCCGATCACCGATAACCTGAGCTGGAACCCACGCAACTTCTTCCTGAGCCCGTCCGCGTTCAATCAGGATGCATCGTTGTTCAAATATTTCGGGTTCGGCGAGCGTGTCCGCCTGCGCTTGAGCGGCGACTTCTTCAACGTTTTCAATCACCCGGTAAACGTGAACCCCAATACCACCACGGGCCTGGTCGATTTGAGCACGCAGGCCAACGCGCCGCGCATTATTCAGGTCGGCGCGCGCCTGGAGTTCTAATCGTGGGGCGGCCGGTCGCATTTAGCCGGCTGCCCTCCGTTCCGTCCAGTAGACTAGAAGTTTGCGGTTGTCAGTAGTTTTTTTGTTACTCCTGCCGTTCGCGGCAGGCCTCTCCGGCGCCACGCGTCTGGACGACATGCTCGAAAAGGCCGTGGTAAAGGCCTCCAGCGTTCCGTCCAGCGCGCGCGCTGCGGAGCCCATCGTCTGGCAGAATTTCTTCTCGGCTAAAGACCTGACCTGGACGCTCGCGCGCGGCCAGATCGGTTACCGCAACGGCGACTTGATGCTCAAGGGCGATGGCTCCACGCCCGTTATCCTCTCCCCTAAAGAACCCGCGATCGATTGGAAGCTATACGAAGCGGTCGAGATCCGCATGGCCGCGGAGGGCGGCAAAGAGATCAAGATTAAGATCGGCGATTACGAAGGCAAGCAGCCGCTAGGTCCACGCGGGCAGTACAACGTCTACCGGTTTCCAGTAAACGTGGACGCGCCCAAGGGGACTAGGCCGCTTGGCGTCATGCCGACCGACAGCCTGACGGATATCGTCGCGATCCATTCCATCAAGCTGATTCCTAAGCCGGGCGATTTTCAGAAGCCCGCCGGACGCACCGTGACCGGCAAGCGCGACGAATATCGCAACGCGGTGTACGTGCACGCGCCGTCTTCGATGACGTTTGCCGTGAATGTGCCGCGCGGCGCGCACCTGCACTTCGGCATGGGCATCACGGCCAAGGACAGCCCCGTTACCTTTCACGTTGCGGTCGAAGGCGCGCGGGGTGAGGCGTTCACGAAAACCGTGAGCGATCTCGATGCGTGGGAAGACGGCGACGTGGATCTGTCCGCGTACGCGGGGCGCGCCGTGAAGATTGTTCTGCGCACGACGGCCGCGCGCGAGGGAGTCGTCGGGCTATGGGC
>JAICMB010000615.1 GCA_025929455.1 Bryobacteraceae bacterium
TGCGCGGCTGGCCGACATGGAGAAGCGCTGGGACAAAGAGCGCGAACTGGTTACTAAGATGCGCGAGATCCGCGGGCAACTGGAAACCGGCGCGGCACCGCAGGCGCCGGCGGGCGGCGAAACCGGGACGGCGGTGCAGACTGCGGCCGATCCCGAGGCGCTGCGCGTGCGACTGGCCGCGCTCGAGGCGGAACTGGCGGCAGTGCAGGGCGAGAGTCCGCTGATGCGCGTATGCGTGGACGCGCACATCGTGGGCGAGGTGATTTCGCACTGGACGGGCATCCCGCTCGGAAAGATGCTCAAAGACGAAATTCAGACGGTGCTTAGCCTGGAGCAGCATTTGGGATCGCGCGTGATTGGGCAAACGCACGCGCTCGGCGCGATCAGCCAGCGCATTCGCACGTCGCGCGCGAGTCTTGAAGATCCGAACAAACCTATCGGTGTTTTCATGCTGGTGGGGCCGAGCGGCGTGGGTAAAACGGAGACGGCGCTGGCGCTGGCCGATCTGCTCTATGGCGGCGAGCGCAACCTGATCACGATTAATATGTCGGAGTTCCAGGAAGCGCACACGGTTTCGACATTGAAAGGTTCGCCTCCGGGATACGTCGGCTACGGCGAAGGCGGCGTGCTGACGGAAGCGGTGCGGCGGCGGCCATATTCGGTGGTACTGCTCGACGAAGTGGAGAAGGCGCATCCCGATGTGCTGGAGCTGTTTTTCCAGGTGTTCGATAAAGGCATGATGGAGGACGGCGAAGGCCGCGAGATCGACTTTAAGAACACCATCATTATTCTGACGTCGAACGCGGGCACGGATACGCTGATGAAGCTGACCGCCGATCCGGAGACGACGCCGGGACCGGAAGGAATCGTGAAAGCGCTGAAGCCGGAGCTGAACAAGATTTTCAAGCCGGCGTTTCTGGGACGCATGGTGGTGATTCCGTACTTCCCGGTGCGCGATGAGGCGCTGCGGAAGATTATCGTGCTGAAGCTCGCGAAAATTCAGCGCCGGATTCAGGAGAATCATCGCATCGCGCTGAGCTATGACGATGCGCTGGTTGATGAAGTCGCCAAGCGCTGCACGGAAGTAGAGAGCGGCGCGCGCAACGTCGACAATATTTTGACCAACACACTGCTGCCCGAGATTTCGCAACGGATTCTCGGCAAGTTGGCCGAGGGCGAACGGATTTCGGCTATTCACACCGGCATCGGCGCGGATGGCAAGTTCGTGTACGCTTAACAGATAAGGTTTGACAACCGGGCGCCCGCGGCGGTAACAGGGCGCCCCATTGGTGACGAGCCATGGCCACTGCCAGTCAGGTAAACCGCCTTCTTCAAATCGGAACGCCGTTGGGCGACGAGGTGCTGTTGCTCACGGGTTTGCGCGGGGCCGAGTACGTCTCGCGGCCGTTTCACTTCGATCTCGATCTTTTGTCAGAAAATCCCGCCATCTCGTTCAGCGACATCGTCGGCAAACGTGTCACCGCATTCATTCAGCAGAACGACGATAGTTACCGCCCGATTAACGGAATCATCAGCCGCTTCGTGCAAAGCGGCCGCACGGCGCGGTACACGGCGTATCACGCGGAACTGGTGCCGTGGCTGTGGTTGCTGACACAGAATGTCGACTGCCAGATCTTTCAGAACCAGACCGTTCCCGACATCATTACGAAGATCTTCCATGGCAACGGCATTCAGGATTTCGACAACCGGCTAAAGGGCACGTACCCGACGCTCGAATACTGTGTGCAGTACTGCGAGTCGGACCTGAATTTCGTGTCGCGGTTGATGGAAGAGTACGGAATCTTCTATTACTTCGAGCACAGCGATTCGCAACACAAGCTGATCCTGGCGGATATGCCGTCAGCGCATCAGCCGTGTCCGGGCGTATCGACGGCCAGCTACGAGACGGTCTCCAAGGTAGTGGGCGACGAAGACCGTGTCACGCAGTTCGACTTCGGCCAGCTTTTCCGCACCGGCGCCTATGCGCTCGAAGACTATAATTTCGAAACGCCCGCGACGGACCTGCTGGTGACGCAGCCGACGGTGTTTAAGGTGGCGAACAACGACAGCTTCAACATTTTCGACTATCCGGGGAACTACGGCAAGCGCGGCGATGGCGAGAACATGGCGAAGGTGCGGATGCAGCAGGAAGAGGCGCTGCACCTGACGGCCACCGGCGCCGGCAACTGCCGCACTTTCACCGCCGGGTACACTTTCGATCTGAAGAATCACTACCGGCGCGATTTGAACAAGACGTACGTGCTGACCGCGATTCAACACGCGGCGTCGGTGGGCGATGCGTATGACAGTTCTTCGGCGATCGAGGAGTCCGCGTACGAGAATGCGTTCGAGTGCATCCCGTCGACAATTCCGTTCCGGCCGCAGCGGACGACGCGGAAGCCCTATATTCGCGGGCCGCAGACGGCGGTAGTGGTGGGCCCGAGCGGTGAAGAGATCTACGTCGACAAATACGGGCGCGTGAAGGTGCAGTTCTTCTGGGACCACGCGGGCAACGCGGATGAGAAGAGCTCATGCTGGGTACGTGTTTCGCAGGCCTGGGCCGGAAAGGGCTGGGGCGCGATCACCACGCCGCGTATCGGGCAGGAAGTGATCGTGGAATTTCTCGAAGGCGATCCCGATCACCCGATTATCACGGGACGCGTCTACAACGCCATTCAAGTGCCGCCCTACACGCTGCCGGACATGATGACGCGGAGCACGTTTAAGACGCTCAGCACTAAGGGCGGCGGCGGGTTCAACGAACTGAGGTTCGAGGACAAGAAAGGCAGCGAGCAGATCTTCATTCACGCCGAAAAA
>JAICMB010000272.1 GCA_025929455.1 Bryobacteraceae bacterium
CACTTTCACCACCTGGAAGCGCCGCGCCAGCGCGGGATCTTTCTCGAAGTACTTCTTATATTCCGACCAGGTCGTCGCCGCGATGGTGCGCAGTTCGCCGCGCGCGAGCGCCGGCTTCAGCAGATTGGCTGCGTCGTTCTGGCCCGCTTGCCCTCCCGCTCCGATCATGGTGTGTGCTTCATCGATAAACAGAATGATCGGCGACGGCGACGACTTCACCTCTTCGATAAGTCCCTTCAGCCGGTTCTCGAACTCGCCCTTCACGCCGGCGCCCGCCTGCAACAGCGCGAGGTCGAGCGAGCGAACCGAGACATTGCGCAGCGGGGGCGGTACATCGCCTTGCGCAACACGCAGCGCGAATCCTTCCACCACTGCTGTTTTGCCCACGCCCGCCTCGCCCGTCAGAATCGGATTATTCTGCCGCCGCCGCGTCAGGATATCTACGATCTGCCGGATCTCGAAATCGCGGCCCAGCACCGGATCGATCTTGCCCTTGCGCGCGTTCTCGGTGAGGTCCACCGTGTACTGGTCGAGGTTTGCGGTCTTGCCGCCCTTCTTCACCGGACCCGCGCCCGCCGGTGCTCCCACCGCGTCCGCCGCCTGTGCCGCGCCCTCCTCCGCAGAGGCCGCCACGATCGTGCCGAAGTCTTTCTTCAGCGCCTCGGGTTCAACCTTCTGAAACTCTCGGCTGCTCTCGCCCACCATGCGCGCCAGTTCGGGATTCGACACGATCGCGAGGATGGTGTGTCCGGTGCGCACGCGCGCCGCGCCGTATTCGATGGAGGCCAGCGTCCACGCCTCCGTCATCATCTTCGCGATCGAAGGGCTGAGCGACGGCGTGCGCGCATTTCCCGACTTCAGCTTATCGAGCGCGCGGTTCAGCTCCGTCGAGAGCCGCGACGTATTCACCTCGAAATGCCGGAAAATCGGCTCGGCGTCCGTATCCGTGGCATCCAGCAGCTTGAGCAGATAATGCTCCATCTCGATGTCGTAGTGCGTGCGCGACAGGCACAGCCCGGCCGCGGCTTCGAGCGCCTTTCGGGTGGCGTCGTCCAGCTTCCCGATCAGGGACTTAAGATTCACACTCATGAGGGCTCCTAGATTTTCCTATAAATTAAGAATCGTATCGTGCGGGTCTCGCCGCATCTCTATCGTTTTCGCCCAGCTTACCCAGCCCAGGCGCGGCGCAATCGCGCTCTCTTCGCCCAGGCGGCAGCGCGGAACATCCTCGCGCTTCAGCGCCAGTTGCACTTGAAAATCGATCTCGTCGCCGCCGAAGAACCGCAGCATCGCTCGCAGCGCCGGATACGCCGCTCCGTCCGGCAGAAACTCCACATACCGGCCGATCGTCAGCGGTCCCAGCCGCACGCGCACGCCCGGTTGCTGGTTCCAAATCTCGTCGCCGACCACCGCGCCAACGCCAAGCTGCTCGGAGTAGCTGTTGCCCTTGTCGAAAATGCAAAGCGCGCTGTGCTCTATGCGATACCACGCTCCGACAAACTGCTCCACTTCGACCGGCACATCGAAGTAATCGATCAGAATGGACCGCAGCGCTTCCGCCGAACGCGTGTGCAGCGAGAGCAGGCCGGTATAAAACAGCAGCGATTCGTCGAGCACGCGCTGGCGTTTCCACAGCCCCGGCGTCGCCATCCCGATGAAGCTGCCGAGGTAACTGGAAACGCGGTCGCGCTCGCCGCGCTCGTACGCGATGCCGAAGCGGTATTTCTCCCACGCGCGATAAAACAGCGAGATCATGCGGTGGTTGAACATGTCGAAGAACGCCATCATGGCGGTGTCCTTCGCACGCATGCGCTCCAACAGCAGCTCGGTGTAGTAGATCGGCAGCAACCCGAGCGGGCCGGTGAGGCCCATGAAATTTACGATGACCGCGGGCGGACCGCTGTGCTCCCAATCGAGGCGCTGAATAGCGCTCGCTGGAAACGACATGGACGCGTGCGCGCCGAACCGCGCCGCTTCCTGAGCGGGGCTGTAGCCGCCCACCGGCACGCGTTCCGGCTGCAACTGCTCGAGCAGCCGCACGGCGTAGAAAAAATCGAATTCAAACGGCGATTCGCGAAGCTGGCGCTCGACTTCAGCAAGCCGCGCTGCATCACGCGCCTCCGCACGCACCGGAACCACTGCCGTTGCGGCGTCCGCTATATCAGGATTCTGCGCCCCGCTCGCGGCGGCCATTCGCGAATCACCTCCCTTCGTTGCCGGGAGCTTGCCACCAATTGGCTAAAACTGTTCAGTGAAACGTACAACCCCAAAAACTGCTCGAGCACGCTGGCAAACAGATACGCGCCGCCGCCGACGAACTGCTCTTCGTCCAGCTCCAGCTCGACGCGCGTGCCGCGCGCGAACGTGATGCCGTTCTCCGAAATCACGCGCGCGAAATGCTTGCGGCTGGTGAGCGACGTGATGCCTTCCTTGATCTGCTGTTCGGTGTGCGCGGTATCCGTGAAGTTGTACAGCTTGAGAATTTCCTGCAGCGCTTCCTTGCCGTCCTCCACGATCGATAGATAGTTGAGCGACAGGTGCGAGATCAGCCGCCATTGCGCGCTGTTGCCGAGCTGCGGGCGCAGTGTCGAGGTCGGCTTGCGCAGCGCGATAATCTTCCTCACCGGCGTGCCGCCTTCGAGCTCGAAGTCGCCGTTTTCGTTCCCGAACGGCAGGCGCGAGGGCAGGTCCCGATTGGTGCAGGTCGCGCGCACGGTCAGCGTGTCGGAGTCCGGGTCCACCGGCCGCGTCGACAGGTCGACCATGGACAGAGACATGTCCGTTCCATCGTCGCCCTTGCGCGGAGACGGCCGCCGCCGCGCCAGCCAGAACGTCTGCTGCCGGTCCCGCACCGCCGCATGCCGGTAGGAATGGAACGGCTGATATTTGAGAACCTCGTGCGACTGCGGATTGATCGCCACCACTTCGTCGATCGAGAAAATCTCGTGCGCGAGCGGCCGCCGCACATCCGGAGTTACCGCATATTCGTAGCGGCGCTGGTTCATCAGTATCGGCTCGCAGGTCTGCGGGAACAGGTTTACAATCGGTGCGCAGCCCAGCCGGAAGGTCTTCTCGCTGGTGCGCGTTTCGAGCGTTTGCCGCCGTTCGCTGCGCTCGAATTCCGAAACCAGAAATACAATCTCCAACCGGTCCTGAAAACCTTGCGCCAGCGCCGGCTGTAGATTGCACAGATCGAGAAAGAAGTACTTCTCCGGAAACGTGAAGTATTCCTGCAGCAGCCGGTAACCCGTAAACGAGCGGCGCGGATACGGCAGCATGCTCTCGTCCTCGGTAAAGCCGGTCGGCCGCACCGAATCGGGGGGCAGCGCAACCGGACGCACTTTGCTGCCGGGCGTGGGATCGCGCAGCAGGATCTGCACGCAGTTGCACGCCAGCAGTTCATAGATGGCGTGAATCAGGCTGCCTTCGCCATGCAGATAGAAGCGCAGCGAATCGAGGTCCAGCTTCGAGAACTTCGCGTCGCCTTCGCCGCGCAGCTCCAGCCGCAGCGCAAACGCCGCATCCGACGTCTTCACCGCGGGCTGTAAGCGGTCCGGCGTACGCCATTCCGCCGCCGTTACCGTAATGGGCCACAGCACCGTGCGGTAACAGGTGCGGAACTTGCACGGCGCGCCCTGCACGGGGCGCGAGTACAGCATCGCGCCGGCCTCGATGGGCAAGCCGCTGGTCAGCTTACCTTGCTCCGGGTCGATGTGGAACTCCGCAATCGACATCGACGGCACTGGCCGCAGATAATGCGGGTAAACGATGTTGAGCAGCGCCTCGGTAATCTCGGGGAACTCATCCTCGACCTTCAGATGCACGCGCGCCGCGAGAAACGCGAACGCTTCGAGCAGCCGCTCTACGTGCGGGTCGTCGGATTCCTTGCCGGATTCGAGCAGCAGCCGCTGCGCGACCTTCGGATATTTCCCGGCGAACTCCGCGCCCATGTGGCGCAGGAACCCGAGCTCGCGCTCGTAATAGAGCAGCAGATCGTCACGCATGCTGCTCTCCCTTGACGCGGTACTCGCCGCTCGTTAACTGCAGCACCGTATCGAACGAAACCTGCTCCGGCGCCGGGTCCATCAGCAGCAAACCTTCGATCTGAAACCGCAGCACCCTTGCGCCTTTACTATCCACCTCGACCGGCACGACTTTCACCGCGGCCAATCGCGGCTCGTAGTTCGCGATGGTGGTTTCGATCGAACGCAGCAGCCGCTGCCGGTCCTTGGCCGCGCTCAGCGTCAACGTAGTAAAGTCCGCGAGCCCGTAGTTGTACAGCGAACGATAGGTCTCCGGCACCGACTCGGGCGCGGGATCGGGCCGCTGCCGCGTGTTGAGCAGCCATTCCAGATCGCGGCGGACGGCCGTCTTCAACCGGCGCACGCTCTCCGCGCGCGTCGGATAACGGTCCGTGGGCGTCTTCGGCTCTTCGTCGATAAGCCGGTCCAGCACCGACAGCGTAACAACCGATTCCGCCTCTTGCCGCGCCATAACTAACGCGCCGCTCCGCCGTGGGGCAGGCAGTCTTGCGGCTCCGCCGCCGTGTGGGGCAGGTTGTTAACCTGCCGCCGATTGTCAATCGGCCTCCGCCCCCGCGCTGGAGACCTTCTGGGCATCCTACGGCCGCGCATGAATCCCCCGCGCCGGGTTCAGCCGGCAAATCTTCGAATAAAGCTGCTGCCTCACCGCCTCATCGCCGTCCAGCTTGCGTAGACAATCGAGCAGCATCGTCAGCGGCTCGCACAACATCTCGGCCGTTTCCCATTCCTCAAGCCCGTGCTGTTCAATCTCGGCCACCAACTGTTCCAGAATCGGCCGCGCCACCGCTTCATGCCCCAGCGTGATGCACAGACCCGCCGCTTGCAGCTTGCGCTGAAACCGCCCGCGGCCCGATGCCTCGCGCGCGCTTTCCTGCATCAAAATATCAAGCGCTTCTCCCGCACGCCCACCACGCGCCGCCGCGAGCGCAAGCTCGTACGCATCCGGCGCCTGCGGCTCCCCATCCGGCTCCGCGGGTTCCGGCGCGCGGACGGCATAACGCACCGGCTCCGGCTCTGCCGCAACGGTCCGTTCCGGCGCCGCCGTCGGCAACAATGTCTTCAGCCACTCCTGCGTCTCGGGATTCGCCGTTGGCGTATCGTCGAGCAGCGTCCATCGCGGCAGGTCCGGAATGTCTTTGATCAGCGCCGCGAGATCGGACTTAATCGCCGCCGCGATCGCCTGCTTGCCCAGCGCTTCCGCCGCCATCACGACATACCGCTGCAAATCAAGCCACGCGCGCCCGCACGGCTGTGCCATGGCGCGCTCCCCAACGTCGATCACCTGCCGCCAATCGGCGTCGATCACGGCGCG
>JAICMB010000839.1 GCA_025929455.1 Bryobacteraceae bacterium
AGATCCTTCTCGATGTGCCGGAACCGGCTTCGTCCATAAAAGAAGAACCCGACCACTGCCGCCAGCAGCAGGCACGCCGCGCCTACTACCCACCGGCGCAGCCTCTGAACCGTCACGTTCATACCTGCCCGATTCTCTCATCCCGCAAAGCGAGACCGTCCTGACCCCGCGGCAAACCGCTGATTCTGCTTGACTTATACCAGAGGATCTGGTATAATACTAAAGGTCTGCCCGCACCGAATCCCAACCGTGCGCCCGCAGACTCAAAGGAGAATCTCGTGAATCAAAGACCGTCCGCCCTCCAACACTTCCTCTCCGCTTACGCCCAGCACACCGCAGCCGGCAACATCCCCGCTCTGGTCGCCCAGTTCGCCGACACCTTTCTCGTCGCCGGACCAACCGGCTCCCAGTGCGTCCGCTCCGCCGACTTTGCCCGCGCGCTCCCCCGTCGCGCCGAACTCTTCGCATCGCTCGGATGCCAGCCCGCCGAACTCATCTCCACAGAGGAATCGGCGCTCGACGCCCGCTACGCCCTCGTTCGCACCACCTGGCGGTTCACCTTCACCCGTCCTCAGAACGCCACCGAAACCATCGACTCCGAATCCATCTTCCTCATCGACACCGGCTCCGACCCGTTCCGCATCCTCCTCTATCTCACCCCACACGACATCATGGAAACCCTCCGCCAACGCGGCATAACCGCGTAAAGATTCCCGCGTCGTCTCGCTGGAAACACGAAAACGCCGGGGCCCCAGCCCCGGCGTTTCCTACCAGCTACCGACTACCGACCTGCCGACTGCCTCACTGCGGCGTCAGCCTCTTCCGCGCTGTCGGCTGCGACTCCGCGCCCGCCGCCGCATCGCCGCCCGTCGTCATCGCCGCCAGCTCCGACTTCCGGTACATCGGCGCGCTCACATAGCCGTGAATATGGTTCTTCGTGATCGCGTTGATCACCACCTGGATCGGCTGCTCGCTGTCCGACTCGTAGAACATCACCGGCTGCAGCAGATTCACGTGCTTCTGCGTCAGGCTGCGGTCGTCCACCATCAGCTGCAGGTCGGCGTACTGATGCTTTACGTTCGCCTTCCGCAGGCTGACGCCCACCGGCCCCTCGTGTGTGAACTGCTTGTCCTTCGTCAAATCGAACTCGAAGTAGTTCCGCTGTCCTCGCTTCTCCAGCACCACCAGTTCGTCATGCGTTTTCGCAATCGACCCGCCCAGCTCCGTTTTTGCGCTCGCCAGATCACCGCGCGTCGCCTCGATCTCCTTCCCCTGCGCATCGAGCTGCGCCTGCATCTTCTTCCACCGCGGATCCGCCGCGCGTCCCGCATGCGGCTTTCCAACGTGGTGCACGATCGGCTGCTGTTGTTGCTGCTGCGCCGCCTGCATCGCCAGCGCCTGCTGTGCGGCCGCCTGCTGCTCGATCTGGTTCACCTTCGCGTTCAGATCGTTCAGCTCGCCGCGCGTCGAAGCCAGCTGCGTCGTCATCTGCTGGTTCTGCGCCGCCAGATGCTGCGCCGCATGGTGCTCATGCACCGCATAACCGAAACCGCCCACCCC
>JAICMB010000428.1 GCA_025929455.1 Bryobacteraceae bacterium
ACGGCAGCTTGAACACAAACTCCCGTGGGCCGTTCGCAGGCACGTACGCCAACAGGCGGCCGTCGAAGCGCTTCATCTTGTGCTGGTAATCTTGCGTGCCGTTCCACGTAAAATCACCGTGCACGCCGCTGACGGCGAGCACGACGCCGTTGTTCGCGCTTTCCCGCATCAGCACCGTGCCGCCGCTGCGATTCATGAGAAACGCCGACGCGCCACGGCGCTCGGTGAAGGCCACCGGCACGGTGCGAGCGCGGCCCGTCAAATCCGTCACGCGCAACCGCTCGAGCAGCACCATCGCGATATCTCCGCGCCGCTCCGGCGGCGGCCCGTTCAGCGGATACGCGAACTGCTCCATTTCATAGCGTGTACCGTCTTTCTCGAACACCGTCGTGATGACCGGCAGGCCGTCCTGCAAACGCTGCGACTTCCACGACGACTCGATGCCTTTGCTCAGATCGCCGAAATCGAACCAGAACTGAAAGTGATCGGGGTTGCCGTAGTCGTTCCACACGCCCGCGCCGCGGTCGATACCGAACTTCGGAATGGCGCTATCCCAGGTGAGCCCGACGATGTGCCCGGGTCCCCGCTGCTCTGGATTCCGGTACGCGGGATTGCCCATGTCTTCCCACAGCGCGGCGTATTGCGCGTAGGTCGCCTCGGGCTCGTGATGAATGCGGTCGAGAAAGCGGCGGCCATGCCACGGTCGCAACTGTTCCTGGTATGCCGCGAACGAGAGCGGCTGCTCACCGGTGCTGATGAATACGTGATACGCGGGAATCCACAGCGTTCTTTCGGTCCGGAGCTGCCGCGCCGTGACGGTGAACCCGCGCGTTCCCTGCTCGTTCATCTGTACCGTCAAGCGTGGCGATTCCGGATGCATGGCGGCATCGCGCGATAGGCGCAGCGCGGTATCGGCATCGGCGGCGGCGATCAGGTCGGACCAGATCACCTGCACGTTCTGCAGTTGATCGTGCTCCGGTTCCTCAGCCGCCAGCGTAAATTCGATGCCGTCCACGTCGCCCGCGCCTGCGTGCGTGATCCATGCGCCGCCCTGCTGCCCGTCGCCCGCTTCGAGCGAAACGTCCGTCGCGTTCGCAATGGAGGCGCCCGACGAAGCCATCAGCTTGATGTAATACGGCGCTGCTTTCTGCGCCTCCTCGCCCCAGGTCATGCGCACTTTGAGCGGTGGCTCGGCCTGAGCAGTCACGCACAACGCGGCAAGCGCGAATATACTCTGCAGGCGCATCAAGCCGGATTATAGACGCCGGCCGCGCACGTGCGCCGCATCGACGGCCCGTGCATGCACGATAAGTTCAGCGAATCGGACGAAGAGTGCAGATCCGGCGAAATGCGGTTGAGGCGGTGGCGCGCAAACGAGATAACAGTAATGAGACGTTGTTCCCATGAAGATCACGCGACGCAAATTCGGAGCGGTATGTGCGGCGGGCGCGCTGGTGCGCGGGTACGCGCAAACGGAGGCGCGCCGCGAATCTATCGATCTCGACGGCGCCTGGCAGTTCAGCACCGACGGCAAAACGTTTTTCCGGTCCATCTCGGTGCCGGGCGCGTGGCAGGCGCAAGGGGTGGGCGAACCCGCCGGCATCTTGCGTCACCAATACGAGGGCGCGGCCACCTACCGCCGCACGGTGCGGGTACCCGAGTCCTGGCGCGGGCAAACGCTGTCGCTGAGCGTCGGCGGCGCGCACCGCATCACCACCGCGTTCGTGAACGGCATCGAAGTGGGCGGGCATGACGGTTTCAGCGCGCCGTTTTCGTTCGATGTGACTCGCGCGCTGCGCCCCGGCGCGGATAACGAGATCGTCCTGCGCATCGAAAATCCGCCATCGACGATCGACACATCGCCGGACAAGCAGATTCCTCGGCTCCCGACCGGGATGCTGAACTATATCGCGAACTGGGGCGGCATTTACGGCAACGTGGCGCTCGAAGCGGCTCCGGCACAACGCATCGAATCGCTGCTGATCACTTCGAATGTGCGCGAGCGAATCGTCACGCTGCAAGTGAACGCGAACGGCGGCGACGCCGTGCGAGTCACGATTCCCGGCGCGCCGCCGCAGACGGCGCAACTTTCCCCGCAAGGCTCCGTTACCGTGCAGGTGGCCGCGACGCAATTGCCGCTCTGGACGCCCGATGACCCGCGGCTGTCAACCGCAACCATCACCCTGCTCAAAAACGGCCGCGACATCGACCGCCTCGAGCAGCGCTTCGGCTTCCGCGAAATCACCACGTCCGGCAACGTGCTGTTGCTTAACGGCAAACCGCTCTATCTGCGCGGCTACGGCGACGACAACATCGAAGTGCTCACCGGCTTCCCAGCATCGTCGCGCGCCGTGATCCGCGAGCGTCTCGAACGCGCCAAGAGCTTCGGCTTCAACGCCGTCCGTTTTCACTCCATGGTGCCGCCGGCGGAGTACTTTGAGGTTGCGGACGAAGTGGGAATCCTCGTTATGGCGGAACTGCCAGCCGCCTACACGCAGTACTTCTACGCCCATCGCGACTTCCTGAAACGCGAACTTGCCAGCGTGTTGAAGGCGTATCGCAATCATCCGTCCCTGCTGAGCCTGGCGTTCGGCAACGAATTTAACCTGCACTGGCTGAAAACGGACGCCGAGCGCACGGAGTTTCTCGCGTCGATCGCGGACTTCTACAAAGCCGCGAAAGCGCTCGCGCCCGCGACACTGATCATGTCGAACGACGGTTTCGACATGCGTCCGACCGACATGATCAGTATGGGCCGCGGCGCGGTGAAGGACCGTCCGGTGGTGCGCCATGAGTTCGGCGCGTACTACTGCTCGCTTCCCGATATCAGCCTCATCCCGCGCTTCACCGGAGTCATCAGACCCGAGTGGCTGTTCGCAAAAAAGGAGTGGATCGACAAGAACGCATTGGCAGATGCGTATCCGGAGTATCTGCGCAATTCCTGGCGGCTGCAGCAGCTCGGGCGCAAATATCAGATCGAGCGCGCGCGCGCCGACGGACGCGTCACTGGTTACGATTATTGGCTGATCGTCGACTATCCCGGCGGCACCGGCGAAGGCGACTCGTGGGAGGAAGGCTGGTTCAACTACTTCTGGGAGCCGAAGGGCATCGAGCCGGAGCAAGGGCGGAGGCTCAACAGCGCGGTGCTGCCGATGATCGATGCAGGCGTGGGCGACCGCACGCTGTGGGCCGGCGCTCGCAAAGGCATCGGCGTGACAGTCTCGAATTACGGCGATGCGCCGATCAGCAACGGGCGCATGGCGTGGCGGTTGCTCTACGGAGGCGCGCCGGTTGCGAGCGGCGAGATCACCGATGTGAACGTGCCGCTCGGTTCCGTTCTGCATGCAGGCACGCTGGAGTTGGAGGTTCCATCGCTACCGGCCGCGAAGAAACTCGAGCTTGTCGTGAAGCTGGGCGCCGATGAGAACCGCTGGGACTTCTGGGCGTATCCGAAAACCGCAATCGAGAAACCGTCGATTCCGGTTATCTCACACGTGAAGCTCGCGGCTCTGCAGCACGCTTTCCCGTGGCTTGAGACCGAAACGCCCGCCCCTCCCGCACACGCGCTGCTCGTCACCGAGATGCTTGACGACGCCGCACGCGCGCACCTGAAGAGCGGCGGCCGCGTATGGCTGATGCTGCGCGAAACCCCGCGCCAACACACGATACAGTTCTTCCCCGCCTCCGGCGGCGCGCTCGGCACGGTCATCAGCGAACACCCAGCGATGCGCGATTTTCCGCACGAGGGCTTCTGCGACCTGCAGTTCTACAACCTGCTCGACGGTGCGGCGCCGCTTTCGATCGATTCGTGGCCGCACGGCACGCAGCCCATCATCGGCGCGCTGCGCACCACCTCGGAGTTCCTCAGCAAAACGAAAGACCTCTCGCACGGCGCGTTCGCCAT
>JAICMB010000091.1 GCA_025929455.1 Bryobacteraceae bacterium
AGGCGAGTACGGAAGGCAAAAACCGCGCGGCCAACGGAGCCGCCGAGCCGTTCAATGTTCAGTATTGGGGCGTAGGCAACGAGAGCTGGGGTTGCGGCGGCGAAATGACGCCCGAGGAATACTCGTTCGAGTTCCGGAAGTTCACGGCTTGGGTACCGACCTACGGAAAGCCGCTGTCGTTGATCGCGTCCGGCCCCAACGGCGCCGATTACAAGTGGACGCGCGGCTTCTTCGGAACGCTCGCCGCGAAAAATCCGCGACTCGTCAACCGCGTGTGGGGTTGGGCGATGCACTATTACTGCGGCACAACGGGTAAAGGAAATTCGCTCGATTTCACGCCGACCGACGCCTACGAATTGCTTGCGAAAGCGAATCGCATGGAGAGCCTGATTAGCGAGCACTGGGGCATCATGGGCGAGTTCGATCGCGCGCACCGGGTGAAACTCGTCGTCGATGAATGGGGCGCGTGGCATCGCGATACAACTGCGGTAGAGCCCTGGCATCTGTTCGGCAGCGTGCCCACGATGCGCGACGCGCTGGTAGCAGCCATTACGCTCGACACCTTCCACCGGCACGCGGACAAGGTCGCGATGGCGAACGTCGCCCAACTCATCAACAATATTCAAACGCTGTTCCTGTCACATGAGGACAAGTTCTGCGTCACGCCGACATATCACGTGTTCGCGATGTATAAGCCGCATCTCGGCGGCCAGGCGCTGCGGGCATCTTTTGCCGCGCCGGAGACGGAGTTCACGCTCGACGGCAAGCCTCAGAGCGTGGTGAGGTTGGCGGGGTCGGCGTCGCGCAATGGAAACACGCTGACGCTGACAGCGGCGCACACGCACCTAACGGACCCGCTTGATACGCGTATTAACGTGGCCGGAGCAAAAGTGCGCAGCGTGCGGGCACAGGTGCTGAGCGGGCCCGACATCCACGCGCACAATCTGTTCGACACGCCCGATGCCGTGAAGCCCGCGGCGGCGCAGGTGGAAGCGTCCGGCAATGAGTTGCGCATGCGTATTCCGGCGGCTTCCGTCGTTCGCATCGAAGCGGAGCTAAGCTGAGCGCATGAGCTACAGCGAGCGGTTCCTCGATCATTTCAGGAATCCTCGCAACGTCGGCGAATTGCCTCCACCCGCGATCACGGTCGACGTGTCAAACCCGGTGTGCGGCGATATTCTGCGGTTGTCTGCTGCGTTTGAAAGCGGAGTCGTGCGGAGTAGCGCGTACAAGGTGCGCGGCTGCACGGCGGCGATCGCGGCGGGCTCGGCTACCTCGGAATGGATCACCGGCAAAACGGCGGCGGAACTGGCGCGCGCTACTCCGGCGGATATCGAGGAAGCTGTGGGCGGGCTCATTCCCGAATCGAAGCATGCCGCGGTGTTGTGCGTCGACGCCGTTCGCAAACTGGCGGCGGCGAGTCAGCTGCGGGAATAGCCGCGGCGAAATTCTTCGGGCGACCCGCCGTGTATGTTACGAATCCGGTCCAGCGGGCCGAGCGCAAACACGCGCGTACCGGTTACGGCCGCGATTTGCACGCTTTCGCTGTCAAAAGGCGGCGGCAGGCCGACGGAAATGTCGAAGCCGCCCGCGTACGGCGAAAACGCCGGTAATATTGTGAAGCTCACTGCCGCCGCGAACACGCGCACGCGGCGGGACGCGCCCGCGGCATCGCGCAGCGGAAGCACCGGGTGCAAGTGTCCCGCAATGACGTGGCCGCTTTCCAACGCTCGCGCGTTGATGCGGTCGCCGTGCACGGCAGTGACGTTTCCTTCGCTCCACGTTTCGAGTAACGGGATGTGCAAGTGGCCGAAATCGCGCGCGAATCCGCGATCGTGATTGCCGCGCACGATTATTAATTCCGCTTGTGCGGCAAGCGATCGGAGGGCCTGCTCTACGGCATCGCGCTCCTCACCCGTGGGATGCGGCGCATGTACAACGTCGCCGAGCATCACGACGCGCTCCGGCTTCAACGACTTCATTACCGCATCGATCTTCGGCGCCGAGCGCGTGTCGCGAACGGGGCCGAGCTGACCACGGCGGCGCTGCGCCCAACCGTAGCCGAGATGCGCGTCGGCAATGAGAAGCGTTCGCGAGTCCGGCAGCCAGAGCGCGCCGCTCGCGTGTGCCATGCGATCGGGCGCGAGCTGCAGCACATCGGGCGATGCGCCTGAGGTAGTGCTCAAACTGTAGTTTATAGCCCTGGCCGCCCCACTACCGTGCGAGTGTCTCCGGTGTCCACGATGGTGCATCGCTCGCGGGGAATGATTCCTCCGATGCCTCCATCACCTGGTCGCGCCAGCGGCCCGGCTTCCGGCCGCGCCGGGATTTGCTGTCGTCCGCACGGCGGCCCTTAGGTTGGCCCTCCGTCGTCGCGATCTCGCCCGCTTCGAGCAGTTGTTTGAAACGGCGCAGGTCTTCCGCGATCTGCTGGTCCGGCTCCTCGCCGAACAGCTTCGCGACCCACGCGCCGATCGTCCCGCCCGGCGGATTGTATTGCAATTCCACGCTGACGACGGTTCCGCGCCCGCCCGGTGCATCTTTGAAGTGCACGCTGCCGGCATTGTCGACATCCGAACCCTCCAGCGACCGCCACGCGATCATCTCATCCGGCACATCGTTGATGATCTCGGCATCCCATTGCACGGTGCGATTCGCCGGCGCCGCTGCGACCCAGTGCGAGCGCCGCTCGTCGATCTGCTGCACCGATTGCAGGTGCTTCATGAAGCGCGGCAGATTCTCGAGCGCGCGCCAGAAGCGGTATACATCAGCGCGCGGTTTACCGATCGTAACCGAGCGATCCACGCGTATACCGAGCTCGTATGGAACGCTTACGTTCTGGCCGCGCGGACGCGCCGTATTGATTCCGAGCGTCTGATAAAACGCGCAGTGCCCGACCGCGCCGCGGTACGCCAGCATGCCGCCCGCAGTAGCCAGCGCGAAGCCGGGCCACGACCCTTTCTTCAAACCGTAGGCCGCCAGCAGCGCGCCCGCGGCGGTTGAAATCGCGCGCTCGGGATTGCTCAGATTGCGCGTTTGCTGATGCCTCGTCGTTGCAGTGGACATGTTCGACACAGTTTCTCCTATTCGTTCTCGCGTCTGTCAGACGCCGTCCGCGGGCCCGGTGTTTCCCGGTCTGCGCCGCTGCCCGGGAGGCTATTATGGGGTCGGACCGCTTGCGCACGCCCACCGCTACTTACCGGCTCCAGCTAAACCACGAATTCACGTTTCGCGACGCGTGCGCTATGGTGCCGTATCTGGCGGGACTCGGAATCTCGCATCTTTATCTCTCGCCGATTTCGCAAGCGGTCAAAGGCAGCATGCATGGCTATGACGTCGCAGACGCTTCGCACATCAACGAGGAACTCGGGGGCGAAGAGGGATTCAACGAATTGGCCGCCGAAGCGGCGCGCCACGGCCTGTCCATTCTGCTCGACATCGTTCCGAACCACATGGCGGCCAGCCCGGAAAATCCGTGGTGGATGGATGTGCTCGAAAACGGAATCGCGTCGATGTACTCGGCATACTTCGATGTCGAGTGGGGCCGCGGCGCGCCTACCGGCCAGCAGAAAATCTATCTACCAATTCTCGGCCAGCCTTATAGCGATGCGCTAGAACAGCAGCAGCTCCGGTTGTCGATCGGCGAAGCGGGCATACGCGTGAACTACTTCGAACGGCCGCTGCCGCTCGATCCCGCATCGTATATCGACGTGCTGCATTTCCGGCTTCCGGAACTGCTCGCGCGGTTGGACCCGAACGGCGAAGCGCTGCACGAATTCGGCATGCTGCTTGAAATCGCCGAACGCCTGCCCGGCCGCACGCTGACGGATTGGGAAACGCTCGAGACGCGTCGCCGCGATGTCGAAGTAATTAAGAAACGCCTCTGGGACGTGTACACCGAGCGGCGCGAAATCCGCGAACACCTCGACGAGAACATTCGCCTGCTCAACGGACAGGCCGGCGACCCGTCGAGCTTCGACGCGCTCGATGCGCTGCTACGCAAACAAGCGTTCGAATTGGCGTACTGGCGCGTCGCGCGCGAAAAAATTAATTACCGGCGCTTTTTCGATGTGACGGGCCTCATCGCCATTCGTGTGCAGGACCCGGCGGTGTTCGACGCCGTACACGAGTTGCCGCTGAGGCTCGCCGCGGAGGGCAAGATCGGCGGATTGCGTGTCGATCATGTCGACGGCCTGTACGATCCCGCGTCGTATCTCGCGCGTCTGCAGCAGCGCGCCACCGAAGCCGCCGGCGATACGTTCTATATTGCCGTCGAAAAGATCCTAGCGTTCGGCGAGGAACTGCCCAACGACTGGCCGATCGCGGGCACCACGGGCTATGATTTTATCGGCCAGGTCAACAACGTATTCGTCTACCCCGAAGGCCTCGGCCGTTTGAGCGACTATTATGTGCGCTTCAGCGGACTGACACAGAGCGCGTACGACGTCGCCAACGAGCAGAAACGCAAGATCATGCGCGATCTGTTTGTGGGCGAGATGGGCGTGCTGGCGTTTTATCTGAGCCAGCTCGCCGAGCAGGACCGTTACGCGCGCGACCTGAGTCCGCTCGAACTGCGCCGGGGCCTGACGGAAGTGACCATTTCCCTCGCCGTCTACCGCACCTATGTCCGCGAGCCGCAAGTAGGCGCACACGATCGCGAGTACCTCGACCGGGCGGTCGCCGACGCGCGCCGCCGAAATCCGTCGATCACGCCCAGCGTTTTCGATTTCATCGAGCGCACGCTTCTGCTCACGGCGGCATCGAAAGACGACGCCCTCGAGTTCCTGATGCGCTGGCAGCAGTTGACCAGCCCCATAATGGCGAAGGGCGTAGAAGACACCACGCTGTACGTATATAACCGCTTGCTGTCGATGAACGAGGTGGGCGGCAATCCCGAGCCGCTCAGCGTCGCCGAATTTCACCGCTTCAACAGCGCGCGAAACTCCAAATGGCCCGGCGCGATGAGTGCCACCTCCACGCACGACACCAAGCGCAGCGAAGATGTACGGGCGCGCCTGAACGTGCTCTCGGAAATGCCTGACGAATGGTGCAAGCACGTACAGCGCTGGACGCGTTGGAACACAGCGAAGCGCCGCAACGTAAAGGGTACGGCCGCTCCCGCGCCCAACGGTGAATATTTTCTCTATCAAACGCTCATGGGCGCGTGGCCCATCGAGAAGCATCGGCTATCGGAGTACCTGATCAAGGCTGCACGCGAGGCCAAGGTGTACACAAGCTGGCTGGAGCCGAACGAGGCCTACGAGGAAGCGCTGCTGTCATTCGCGTCGCAGATCCTAGACCCGCAGACGACGGGCCGTGTTCTCCCCGACTTCGAACGCGTGCACGCGCGCGTCGCGTTCTACGGTGCTGTCAACGCGCTGGCGCAAACGCTACTGAAAATAACGGCTCCTGGCATTCCGGACTTTTATCAGAGTACGGAAACGTGGAACCTGCGCCTGGTCGATCCGGACAACCGTGTGCCGCCGTCGCCCGGTGCACCACCGCCCCCCGCCTCATTCGATCCGGCGCTGCTTTCGTCATGGCAGGACGGCCGTATCAAAACATTCTTGATCGGGCGCGCGCTCACGTTCCGCAAAGAAAATACGGCTATGTACGAGAGTGGCGAATACGTCCCGCTCGATGCCGGCGGCACTCATGCCGAACATGCGCTTGCGTTCGCGCGCCGGCAAGGCGCCGCTATGGCGTTGACCATCGTCCCGCGCTTTTCCAGCCGTTTGTCCGCGCTGGAGCGCTTCCCGATTGGCCGCCGCATCTGGCGCGATACGTATGTCGCCGCGCCGGACGACGCGCCCGACGAGTGGCGCGATATCTTCACCAACGCACGCGTGCGGGCCGCGGATCACGAGGGGAGCAAGGTCCTGTACGTTTCCGATGCTTTGGAACGATTGCCTTTCGCCCTGCTCGCGCCGCTTCCGGAGTGAATATACCGTATAAGCGCCTAAGGTAAATAGGGGCTTGACAACGGTTTTTGCCTGCTTAGAATAAGTGTTATTCGCTTGGTTTCTTTATGTTCTGTCAGCACTCCCGCACCGAAATCCTAACCCGCAGAGATGGCGTGGATTATCTCCGCTGCCTCGATTGCGACCAGGTCTTCGAGGCTGAAGACCTGGATCCCGTTCCCGTCTACGACGACGACGAAAACTCCTGAACACAGCGGCGGTTAAGCGCCCGGCCAAGGGCGGCCGCGGTCGTGTGCCCACACTCACCGCGCGCGCTGTTACACTAACTCCGGCAATTTAACGGCGACAGGATGTTCGGGAAGGCGGTGTAAATCCGCCACTGCCCCGCAACTGTGAGCGGCCGCACCGGCGTTTCCAGCCGGTGTGAAAGGATTCGAGATGCCACTGGGCGCGATACGCCCGGGAAGGTGTCTGAGCACAATCCGCCGCGAGTCAGGAGACCGGTCCTGCGCCTTCAAAACGAAAGCGTTTTCGAGGGAGAAACGTTTATGTCTTACCGGTTCCTTCTGTTCTTTGCAGCCGCCACCGCGGCTGCGCTCCATGCGGATGTGCGCGCAACCGTCGTCGACCCGCACGACAATCCAATCGAAGGCGTGCGCGTCTCATGCGGCGGCAAAACCGCCGTAACCAGCACCGCAGGCATTTTCACGATACCCGGTACAAGCGCCTGCCGCGCCACCATATCCAAAGCGGGATTCGCGACCACCACGGTCGACCTCACCGCAACCGAGGCCCCGCGCATCACTATGCCCTTGCAGGCCGCGACCGAAGTGGTTGTCGTAACCGCCACCCGCACCGAAACAACACCCGAACGCGCGGGCGTGGCGGCCAGCGTGATCCCGGAGCGCGAAATCCAGGCGCGCGACCACGTGCCCGTGCCCGACCTGCTGCGCGAAATCGCCGGCTTGCAAGTCGTCGCCAGCGGCGGTCCGGGCACGCTGACGTCCGTCTACACTCGTGGCGCGGAACGGACCGGCACGCTGGTGCTGCTCGACGGCGTTCCCGTGAACGATCCCGGCGGCGAGATTAACCTCGCGCACGTCAGCTCCGAAGGACTGGAGCGCATCGAAGTCGTGCGCGGTCCCGAAAGCGCGCTGTTCGGCGCCGAAGCCGCCGCCGGTGTCATTCAACTGTTTACCAAGCGCGGCAATCCCGAAGCCATCGTTCCGCACGGTTCGGTGGAGTACGAGCACGGCAACTTCGGTACGGACCGCTGGCTCGCATCCCTCGCCGGCGGATCGGGCGCGCGGCTCGATTACGCGCTCAGTGCCGCGCAGTTACACACCGGCGGCGAGTACGCGAATTCGTTCTATCGCGACACCACCGGCACTGCGAACATCGGATGGCGCTTCTCCGATGCCACCACCGCGCGCGGCATTTTCCGCGAATACGACGCGCACGTCGGCACGCCCGGGCAAATCGCGTTCGGGCCGCCCGATACGACCGCGAACGAGCTCACGCGCAATTCGACGGTTTCCTTGTCCGTCGACGACGCGCGTGGCGCGCATTTTCTGCAGCACGCCGCGTTCGGCTACAACCGCCTCAGCGACGGCTTCAATTCCAGCCTCAATGACGTTGTGCCCGTGGCCGGACTCGTGCGTGACGTGCCCGGCGCTCTCCCGCGAACCTACTTCGTTTCGCTCGCGAATCCAACCGGCCCGGTTCCGCCCGGATTACGGCTGGTGCCCTCGGCCGTGTACTTCTTCCCCGACGATTCCCTGAACATCACGGAACGCCGCAGCGCAAATTATCAGGGCACCTGGGCCCAAAGCGCCGGCGCGCTCGTGTTCGGATACGAGTATCAGCGCCAGAGCGGCGACCTGTCCGGCACCGCAGCGTCGCGCGATCACAACGGCCTGTTCGTCAACGAGCAGAAGACATTTGGGGGCCGCCTCAGCGTCAGCGCCGGCTTCCGCGTAGAGCACAGCAGCGCGTTCGGCACGGAATTTGTGCCGCGCGCCGCCGCAAGCTATCGCCTGTTCTCGACGACGTATCTGCGCGCCAGCGCCGGACGCGGCATTACGGAGCCGAGCCTGTATGAAAACTTCGTCCAATCGGAGTTCTTTCACGGCAATCCGGCGCTGCGTCCCGAGAAAACCAACAGCTACGAAGCCGGCCTGGTGCAGGAATGGGCGCACGGGCGCGTGCGCACCGAGGTATCCGCGTTCCGCAGTTCGTTCACGAATCTGATCGCCTTCGTCGTCGATAGCTGGCAAAACGTCCAAGCAAGCTGGGCGCGCGGTGTCGAGACGTCTATCGAGGCACGCTTGCCGGGCGCCCTCGCCGTGCGCGCCGATTACACGCGGCTGTACACGCGCATTACCAGTTCCACATCGCCCGATTCGCCCATCACCGGCATCGGCGAGGAGCTCGCGCGCCGCGCCCGCAATTCGGGTGCAGTCATGGTGAGTTGGCTCCCGCACCGCTGGTCGCTCGTCACGGGCGCGCGCTTCATCGGGGACCGCCAGGATGCGGACTTTACGTTCGGAGCGAACCGCAATCCCGGCTACGAGAACGTCTTCGTTTCGGCTTCGTTCGACATCACGAAACACATCACGCCCGTCCTCCGCGGTGACAATCTGCTGAATGAGCGCTATCAGGAAGCGCTCGGTTATCCCGCGCTCTCGCGAACGTTGATCGGCGGCCTGCGCCTGCATTGGTAACTGCCGCCGCTACACTGGACATTAGAGGGCAGTTCCCATTCGAAGCTGGGTCATTCTTACGGCCGCATTCGGCACCATTGTGCTGGTGATCGCTACCACCAGCTTCGCGACCGCGCGCAAAACCGAACAGTTGTACCGCCAGCTTGCCGACGTGAGCACTGCCTTCGACCGGCAGCAACGGAGCCTCGAAGGCATCCGCTCCGGCGTGCAGCTCTCCAGTATTCTGGTCCGCGACTATTTGCTCGAGCCGTCACTCATTCAAGGGGATTACTACCGCCATCAGATCCTCGAGAGCCGCACTGCGATGTCCACCGAGTTGGAGCGCCTGCGCACGTTGATGAGCCCCGAGCACCAGAGCAAAATCGACATGCTGCGCGAGCAGTTGGACGGCTACTGGGCCTCGCTCGACCCCATGTTCGACTGGACGCCCCAACAGAAAAAAGCCATCGCGTTCTGGTTTCTGCGCAAGACAATCCTTCCGCATCGCGATGCCGCGCTGAAGCTCGCCGACGATATTGAGAAGCTCAACGCCGCGAATCTGCGCGAGCAGCAGGCCGACACCGCCGCGAGCGAGCGGAACTTCCGCTACTACATCCGCCGCATTGGCATCATTACAGCGTTTCTCACGCTGCTGGTGGGATGCGCCGCGACCTGGCGCGTGTACCTGCTTGAAAACCGTTCGGCCGAATCGAAGCGCCGAACGGAAGAAGCCGAGCAGGAACTGCGCCGCCTGTCGCACCAGTTAGTCCGCGCTCAGGAAGACGAGCGCCGTTCCATCTCGCGCGAACTGCACGACCAGGTCGGGCAGATGCTCACCGGCTTGCGCATGCAGATTCGTTCGCTCGCGCGCCTGCATAGCGCGTCGCGCGAGCAGTTCGCC
>JAICMB010000679.1 GCA_025929455.1 Bryobacteraceae bacterium
GAGTTCGGCGGGCGCGGCGGGGTTCAGGCGGGCAACGGGCTCCGGTTCGCGGTTGAGAATTTGGTCGAAAACCGCGGCGGGACTGTCGCCTGCAAACGGGAGTGCGCCCGTTGCCATTTCGTAAAGAACGACGCCGAAAGAGAACAGGTCTGTGCGGCCGTCGAGCGGCTGCGCGCGGATCTGTTCGGGCGACATGTGCGTGATGGTGCCCACCACGGAACCGGCATTGGTCAGCGAATGCTCGACCGTGCGGGTTGCGGCCGTTATCGAATGGCCGGGATCGAACGCCGTTTTCGCAAGTCCGAAATCGAGAACTTTGGCGTGGCCGCGCGTCGTGACAAAAATATTTGCGGACTTGACGTCGCGATGAATAATACCGGCGGAGTGCGCGGCATCGAGGGCGTCGGCAATCTCGATAGCGAGGGCAACGAGCGTCGCGGTTTCAAGCGGGCGGCCATCGATACGGCGCCGGAGGGTGACGCCGTCGAGCAGTTCCATCGCGATGAACGGGCGCTCGCGATCCTGTCCGATCTCGTAGATAGTGCAGATGTTGGGATGGTTCAGGGCGGAGGCGGCGCGTGCTTCGCGGCGGAGCCGCTCCAGTGTGGGCGCATCCGCGGCGAGTTCGGTCACAAACTTAAGTGCAACCAGCCGGCCGAGCTCGAGGTCCTTAGCTTTATAGACCACGCCCATGCCGCCGCCGCCTAACGCCTCGATAACGCGATAGTGCGAAACAATCTGACCGGCGAGGTCGGACGTCTCTGACGGGGAATCGTCCGGTAATTCGAGGGTGTGATCCAGGGTGTGATCGCCGGAATCGAGCGCCAGTAGGCGTTCTACTTCGCGGCGCAGTTCGGGATCGGTGCCGGCCAGCATGGCGATGCCCTGGTCGCGCGCGGCGTGGTACAGGTTTTCGATCTCGCGCCAGCGCTCCTGCGTCATTCTCAAATGGTATGCCTAGTTTGCATGGTGGATTCGACGAAAATCATTGTTCCTGGTCAACGGTGGCGGCACGAAAATCCGGCGCAGGCGTTTTCGCGGTGTTGATGGCAACGCTGATGCGGGAGGTTCGCGCGGCCATACCGCTGTAAATACGATCGATATCTTCCTGGCGGAACTCCAGTGGTTTCCAGGTGAAACCGCGGATTTCGGCTCCACTCCAACGGGCTTCCATTATGCCGTGATCCGAGTGCGCGTCGGTCCCCTGCAAAATGTGTGTAATCTCGTGCATAATTACGTGCGCCAACAGATACGACTTGGTTCGCTCCGAACCGCTCTGAAGGATGCGGTCGCAAAACACCTGAATGTGAGTGCCTTCAAAGGGAAGTGCGGAGGCCGGGGCGCCGGGCTTCAGCGTCACCGGTGTGTTGGAACGAAGGCTGATCTGAATGCCAGCCTGCGGGCAGTCGCGCAAGCCTTTGCGCCATTCGATGCCGATATCGATTCCGGCGAACATCTCAGAAACGAGCTGGCGAGCCGCGACGACGGTAGTCTGCGAAAGGCTCACATCCGGGCGCTCCAGGCAAACGATCACAGTCCGGTCCGGCGCTACGGCGGCCGTTTTGCCGTAAGCCATTGCGGCAGCCAGCAGCGCTAGATTGATCGTAAGTAGCGTTCGCATCGTCCGCCTCCCGTTCCGTCGCTCTAGAGGCGCAAACGGAAGGCAAGAACTTGAACGGGCCTGCAACTTTTTTTGCTGTCGGGGCTATAATGCGTTGACCAGCACCATGCGGAACGCGGATAGTTCTGACAACACGGCTTCTTCGAGCCTGGGCGGGCGGAGACCGGGCTGCGCTGGAGCGGCTTACGGCGCGCGTGTACGAGGAATTGCGGCGCATTGCCGGCCATTTCATGCAGAATGAGCGAGCGGTGAGGCGCTACAGACGACAGCGGTGGTGCACGAGGCCTATCTGAAACTGATCGAAGTCGACGATGTGGACTTGCAGCACCGCGCGCATTTCTTCGCGGTGTCGGCGCAGATCATGCGGCGGATACTGCTGGACCGTGCGCGGCGACGGTGGCGGCCAAGCGCGGAGGCGCTATGCCGCGCGTGAATCTAGATGAGATTGCGGATGTCGGTTCGGCGCGTGCTCGGGAGTTGATCGCGCTTGATGACGCGTTGTCCGCGCTGGCAGAGATCGATGCGCGCAAGGCTCAGGTAATCGAGCTGCGTTTTTTCGGCGGGCTAAGTGTGGAAGAAACGGCGGAGGTGCTGAAGGTTCAGCGGATCAGTGATGCGGGACTGGAGAATGGCGCGGGCGTGGTTATCGGGGGAAGATGGAGCGAGGAGGGCGCGTTTAAGCTACGCGGCCGTGTCAGGGTCAACGTTCGCGTGCAAAACGCGTCGTTCGGTTTGAGACCGGAGAAGATGAGCGTGAGGGTCAGGCCGTCGGGCGAGATCCATTTTGAGGGCAGGCGGTAGCCGTGGGTGTTGGGGATGTCCC
>JAICMB010000192.1 GCA_025929455.1 Bryobacteraceae bacterium
TGCCCGGCGATCATGATTCGGTTCTCGCCGCCGCTCGCGCATTTCCCAACAGGCTCGTTCCATACGCGATGGTGAATCCGCTGCAGCCGGGCGCGATCGAAACCGCTCGCGACGCCGTCGGCGCCGGGTTGCGCGGCATCTGCCTGTTCCCCGCTATGCACCGCTACTCTATGCATGCGGATGCCGTCTCCACGCTGCTCGATGCCGTTGCCGCGGCGCGTCCGGTGGTGTTCGTGCACTGCGGTGTGCTGAGCGTTGGCGTCCGGAACAAGCTGGGGCTCTCATCGCGGTTCGATATGCGTTTCTCCAATCCCGTGGATCTGCACGAAGTTGCGCTGCGGTATCCGGGGCTGCCGTTCATCGTGCCCCATTTCGGCGCCGGTTACTTCCGCGAGGCGCTGATGCTGTGCGATCTGTGCCCGAACGTCTATCTCGACACTTCGAGTTCGAATTCGTGGATGCGTTATGAGCCATCGGCGCCGAACCTGCGCGATGTGTTCCGCCGCGCGCTGGATGTGGCGGGTGCGCGCCGGCTGCTGTTCGGCACCGATTCTTCGTTTTTCCCGCGCGGTTGGAACGCGCCGGTGTTTGAAGCACACGCCACGGCACTGTATGAGGTAGGCGCTTCCGAAGAAGACGCGCGCGCCGTGTTGCATGGGAACTTACGGGCCTTGCTGGGCTCCTCGTCGTAACCTTCGGGAGCATTGATTGCGTTTGCGTGTCCAGGAGCAACCGTTTAAGGTTCTGATCGACGTTCTGAACCGCCGCGGACGATGCGTCGGACAGACGTCTACGTGTGCGCCGGACCTCCCAGGTCCCGGGTGGAGCTGGTACAAATCCGACACAGGGCGGGCGTGAACGCCCGCTGCAGGTCTGGAGACCTGCCCCACGTGGCATCCTGAAAACGGCTGCACCCTCCTATGAACGCCGTCGGCCTTGACTTTGAAAAGCGCAAACTGACCGGGCGCAGAATCCGCGAGCCGCAGCTTGCGGCTGACGACGAGGTGCTATTCCGTGTTCAGGAAGTGGGCATCTGCGGCACCGATCGCGAACTGGCCGCCTTCAACATCGTCGCGCCACCCGAAGGCGAATCGTTCATGACCATCGGGCACGAAGCGCTCGGCGAAATCATCGAAGTTGGGGACAAGGTAAAGGGCCTGCAGACAGGCGACTGGGTGGTGCCGGTGGTGCGGCGGCCTTGTGCTCCGCCGTGCGCGGCCTGCGCGGGTGGACGCGCGGATTTCTGTGTGAGCGGCCGCTACCGCGAGCGCGGCATCATTCGCATGCACGGCTACTTCACCGAGATGGCTGTGGACTGTGAAGAGGACCTCATACTCGTTCCGCCGGAGATCCTCGGCGCGGCGGTGCTGCTGGAGCCATTGAGCGTGGTCGAGAAAGCCGTTGACCTGGCGATCCACGCGCACCCGGAGATCTGGGCGGGCGATCGGCCGCGCGCACTGGTGCTCGGCGCGGGCCCGGTCGGTATTCTTTCGGCGTTGGCGCTGAGCGTGCGCGGGTTCGTAGTCGCCGTGCGCTCGTTGGAAGGGCCGGATAGCGACCGCGCGCGGCTGCTCGAACAGGCCGGCGTGCGTTATCTCGATTCCAACGAACCGTGGGCCGCCGACATCGCGATCGAAGCAGCGGGCGCGGCGGGTGCGGCGCTGTCGGGCCTGCGCTCGCTCGCACCCATGGGCGTGCTGGTGGTTTTGGGCGCTACCACTGCATTGATGACGTTTCCGTTTCGCGACATGATCATCCACAACCAGGTGCTCATCGGCAGCGTGAACGCCAGCGCGCAATCGTTTCTCGAAGCGCTGAACGATTTGCGGCGCTTCGATCGCAAGATTCTGGCGCGTTTGATCGAGCGGCGGCCGTTCTGCGATTACGAGAAAACCATCCTGGGCCCGCCGGGCGACGGCATCAAGATCGTACACGTAATGCGCTGATCGAGCGGGCATTCGCGGCGAGCTCCATCAGTTGCCCCACGGAAGCGTTTCGCCCGCGCCGAAGCCGGAGCTGAGGCGTGGCGCAGCTCCGCCGCGCTGTGTTAAAAAGCTACGATGAAATTTGAATGGAGAAACCGGCCATGCACGTCGAGCTTCCGCCCGATCTTGAAACGCTGATCAACAAACGGCTTTCCAGCGGCGCTTATGCTAGCCCAGAGGACGTGTTGCGCCGCGCCCTTGAGGTACAGGACGCGGAGGAAAGCTGGACCGACGAAGAACGGCAGGCGCTATCGACCCACATCGAAGAAGGCTACCAGCAGGCCGAGCGCGGCGAACTGATTGACGGCTCACAGGTCCGGCGCGACATTCAGGCAATGAAGGAGAATTGGCATAAAGGGCGTTCGCCCGGTCGATGAGCGGCTATGTTCTCACACCGCTTGCCAAAGCAGATATTTTCCATATTTGGTCATACATTGTGGATGACAGCGAAAGCGCAGCCGACCGCGTTGAACAGGCGATTTATGATGCTTGCGCCTTCGTTGCCGAAGGCCCGATGCGCGGCCATACCGACCCGATCTGATAACGCGCCCGTTGCGTTTCTGGACGCTGAAACGCTATCCCAACTACACTATTGTTTATCGTCCCGAGACTACCCCCCTGCAAACCCTCGCCGTTCTCCACGGCAAGCGGAATATCCGGCGCATGCTGAAACAACGGCCCTGACGTTTTCTTATGCCGACCGGCATTGAAAATCTGCCGCGTATAAACCAGAGTGGCACGACGAAACTACGCGTCAGGCGTCAAAGCTTCCAGGCCCGGTGCTCAAGCCAGTTCGCGCCCGCGCGTCTCGGGCAAGAAGAAAATCAGTAGCGCACCGGTCGCGAAGAAAGCCGCATTGATGGCAAGCGCCGCGCCGATGCCGTGCGCGTCGGCTGCGGCTCCGACCGTAAACGGCGCGAGCGCGCTGAGGGCGCGGCCGGAATTGTAGACAATACCCATGGCCGCGCCGCGCACCGCGGTCGGATACAACTCCGCGAGCATCGCGCCGAATAGCGAAAAATATCCGGTGCCGAAAAACCCGACCAGCGGGCCGAGTCCCAGCAGCCAGGCCTCGGCGCTCGCACCAGCCCACGCCGGAACCATTCCGTATACCGGCACGAGAACCGCGGCGCTCCCGACGTACACGGCAAACGTAACGCGCCTGCCGATGCGATCGGCCATCAACCCGAACAGGATGTATCCAGCGAACGCGCCCATCTGCACCGGCACCACCCAGCCGCTCGTTTGCACGATGCTGAGCCCCGCGCCGCCGCGCGCGATTGGCGCTGCGAGGAATGCAGGTAACCACGTGAACAAACCCCAGTATGCGAATAGGACTGATGCCGCGACCGCAGTTGCCGTAACGGTCGTGCGCCGCAACGGCGCGCGGAAGAGTGCGAGCGTGTGCCGCGGCGATCGATCACGGCCTTTCCATATTTCCGGTTCGCGTACTTTGCGTTGAATCCACAGAGTGAGCAGCGCGGGGGCCAGACCGGTGAGAAAGAGCGCACGCCAGCCGAAGCGCGGCAGCACTGCGGCAGTCACGCCTGCGGCAAGGATGTAGCCGATCGCCCAGCCGGATTGCATTACGCCCACCGCTCGCGCGCGTTGCGATGCGGGCCATGTTTCCGCGACAAGTGCGGCGCCCGCCGACCATTCGCCGCCGAGTCCCAGGCCGACAATCGCGCGCCAAACCAGCAGCGCGGTCAAGCCGCCCGCCGTTGCCGACCCAGCCGATGCGCATGAATACGCGAGAATAGCCGCGATCAGCATCGTGCGGCGGCCGAAGCGGTCCGCCAGCACCCCGGAGACGATGCCGCCCACGGCGGATGCCACCAGCGTGACGGAACTGACCAGACCAGCGGCCGCGTTCGACCACCCGAACTCCGCCCGCAGCGTCTGCACCGCGAAGACGTACAGCATCACGTCGAACGCGTCGAGCATGAAGCCGAGCATCGCGGCCCACAGCGCGGTCCAGCGCGCGCCGGAATCAGCCGTCTGCTGCGGCGTTACTGCGCCCAGGCGAGGCCGTCCGCTCCCTTACCGGCATCGATGGTCTGCGCCACTTTCCAGGTGCTGGTATCGATGCCGACCACCTTGCCGCTATGGTCGCAAGACACATACGCGATCTTATCGTCAGGGCGGATCATCACTTCCTGCGGCGTAGCCGGCACATCGATGGTGTGTGCGGCCTTCATGGTCTTCATGTCGACGACGACGACTTTGTTTACACCCGGCACCGCGACCACCAGCCATTTGCCATCGTGCGTGACGGCCGTGCCGTAGCCCTTGCCGGGCAGCGCGATCCAATGCGCGACTTTGTCGGTCGCGGTATCGATCGCGGCGAGGCGCGGCTGCGTCTGATCCGCCGTGAACACCCATTTGTCGTCGGGCGAAATGGAGATGCGCTGCGTCTGCGGCGAGATGTGGATGATCGTGATGGTCTTGCGTCCGGGCAGATCGAGCACCGACACCGTGCCGGGGCCCACGTTCGCCGTGTATCCGCGGCGGCCGTCGTTCGAGATCGTGAGCATGTGCGATTCGGGCTGTCCGGTCGGCACCGTGCCCACGATCTTCAGCGTGTGCGGATCGATGATCGTGATGGTCTTATCTAGCTCGGTGGTCACGTACAGCAGGTGATCCGCGGGATTGAACATGGGGCAATGCGGCCGCACGCCATGATCGAAATCGATATCGCCCGTGACCTTTTTCGAAGCGATATCGATGACCGCGATCTTGCGTCCGTCGGTCCCGGGCTTCCCCACCCCGGAGTTGCCGTAAATGGGCACAAAGGCCGTTTTGCCGTCGGGCGACGCGATCACTTCGTGACCCGTGATGCCGCCCTCCGGCACCGTCGCAATCTGTTTCCCGGAGACCGGATCGGCGATGCCGAGCGTGTGTTCTCCCTTATTCGCAATCAGCAGGGTTCCAGCGGTTATAGGCAGGGACATAGTGGCAAGCGTAAGAGCAAAGCAGGCAAGTTTCATAGCGCTTCCTATTATCGTCTTCGCGATTTTAGCGTGATTGGCGTGCCTTCGAATCCGAAGCGTTTGCGCAATTGATTCACGATGTAGCGCTCGGTTGAGAAGTGCAGTTGCTTGCCTTTGTCGGTGAACACGATGAAGGTGGGCGGCCGCACCGCGCCTTGCGTCATATAGAAGACCTTGATGTCCTGATGGAACGGAATCTGTTCCACGAAGCGGTTCAATTCACCGGTGGTGATGCGCAGCGACGCTGCTTCGTACACTTTGCGCGCCATTCCGAACAGGCGGCCCACGCCCGCGCCGGTTTGCGCGGATACGAACGCCACGGGCGCGTACTCGAGAAACTTCATCTCGTCGCGAATCTGCTGTGTGAACGCCGTTTTCCCGCCGGGCGGCATCGCATCCCATTTATTCACGACCAGCACGATGGCGCGGCCTTCTTCATGCGCGTAGCCGGCGATGGTGGCGTCGAGTCCGGTGACTCCTTCCGTCGCGTCCAGCACCATCAGGACCACGTCCGCCATCGCGATGTGCTTGCGCGCCATCACCACGCTCAACTTCTCGGCCATCAGTTTCGTTTTACCTTTGCGCCGGATTCCGGCGGTGTCGACGAACACAAATGTGGTTCCGCCGTGCACCACGGTTTCGTCCACGGCATCTCGCGTGGTGCCCGCGACGGCCGATACGATAGCGCGATCCTGGCCGGCGAGCGCGTTCAGCAGCGTCGATTTGCCCACGTTCGGGCGGCCAATAATGGCGACTCGTATGGAGGACGCGCGTTCGGCGGCGGCGTCCTCCGCGGCCGGAAACTCCGCGGTCACTTCGTCGAGCAGGATGTCCAGGCCGAGTTTGTGCTCCGCCGATATGGGCACGACGCGCTCGAAGCCGAGCGAATAAAACTCATGCGCGAGGAGGTCCTGCGCCGGCGAATCCACCTTATTCACCGCGACCGTTACGGGCTTGCCGGTCTCGCGCAGCATGCGCGCCAGATCGCGATCGGTGCCCGTGATCTCGGTCCGGCCGTCGATGAGAAAGATGATTTGCGAAGCGCGGTCGAGCGCATAGCGCGCTTGACGCAGAATCTCGAAGGGAATAGTGTCAGCATCATCGGGCACGATGCCGCCGGTGTCGATCACTTCAAAACGTTTGCCGTCGTAGGTGGCCTCGCCGTGGATGCGATCGCGCGTGATGCCGGGTTCGTCGCCCACGATCGAGCGCCGCCGTCCCACAAGCGCGTTGAACAGCGTCGATTTCCCGACGTTTGGCCGCCCCACAATGACCACCACCGGTGTCATCGAACCGATGGTAGCTTGCAAGCTGACGGAACCCCGAGCGTGAGTAAGGGCCGTCGGTTACCCTGAAGGTAGAATCATGGCATCCAAGATCACCGAAGCGCTGGATTCCGCTGCTGCCATCGCCAAGGGAATGGGCGTAACCATCCGGGAGATGATGAACGCGACGATTACGGAGGATTATCCCGACGCGCCGCCCAAATTCCAGGAACGGTACCGCGGCGTGCACGTGCTGCAGCGCGACGAGAACGGGCTTGAGAA
>JAICMB010000457.1 GCA_025929455.1 Bryobacteraceae bacterium
CGTGTTTGCGTTTTGCGGCCGTCCAAAATGGCGCGGACCTCCTCGCCTGAAAAAGGGATCGGGCGTTCCTTCACCGCGCACCTCCCTCTGCAGGTTGTTGAAAACACAGATGTCGTGGGGTGTACACTGTAGGGAGTGCGCCCGTAGCTCAGTCTGGATAGAGCGTTTGCCTCCGGAGCAAACGCTCGGGGCCGCCGCCCATTAGCGCCCGATTCATGCAGAAAATGGCCCGCGAGCGCCCAGCAAGCGCCCAAACGGTTTAACGTGGAATCAATGAGATAGGGGAATAGGCCAGCGTTTTCAACGCCGAAATTACCTTGACACGGTAGAGGTCGCAGATTCGAGTTCTGCCGGGCCCACCATGTTTTCAACGGTTTGCGTTTCATAGAAGTTTTCTCAGCGCCCATTAGCGCCCAATTCATCACTGAATTTTTTCTCCCGTCTTGCCTACGATGCGCTCCTGAAACGCCCGCACCGCTTCGTCTTGTCCGCTGCGATCCGCCAGTGTGTAGTGCAGACTCATGTCTACCTTTGCGTGCCCGGCCATCCTTGACGCCTGCCCGATGCCGATCACGGAGCCAATGGCGGTCACAGCTTCCCGGCGCAGCGAATGCCAGCCAAAGCCTTTCCAATAGAAGCCGAGTTCTACGGCGGCCGGTCGCAGGAAGTGCTGCAGGATGTCCCGGTCGTCGCGGCACAAGGCTTTCTCGCGGCCCCATCGCGGGCGCGTGGGGATCTGGAACACAAACCGCTCAGGATCGCCAGCGCATAGCCGCTTCAGGTCTTCGGCGAGGTAGCCCATTGGCACGTCGCGGCGGGCCCGGTCGCTTTTCGTCTCGTCGATGTCGCCGCGGTAATAGCGCTGCCGGACCCGGATCAGCCCGTTCTCAAAATCTAAGTGCTTCTCCTGAAGCCCGAATATCTCGCTCACGCGCAACGTGCAGAACAGGCCCACGCACGCGGCCAAGCGCGCTTCAAATGGCAGCGCCGCCAGCAGTCGCCGCGTCTGCTCGTCAGTCAGCTTGCGCTGCTCGCGCGCGGCTTTGCGGCGTCCTACGTACACCGGCTCAATAGGGTTGCGGTCCTTCCAGTTGCCCCACTCGATAGCTTTCGTGAAAATACTCGATAGGATATTGCGAATGTCCATGCGCGTTGCCCACGACATCCTCGCCGTTTCCTTCTCCGCGATCCAGTCCGATACCCGTCGCGTGGTGATCTCGCATAGCGCCAGTTCCGCGAACGCCGGAGCGATGTGATTCTTGATGTGGCTCCGATACTTTACGCGCGTGCTGGATGCCAGCCGCGCGACGTGCGAGCGGTCGTAGATCACGAGGAAATCCCGCAACCGCACTTGCGACTGGATCACGTAATCGGCGCGGTTGATCGTCGCCATTACTTCGCCCTTCAGCCGCACGGCTTCGCGTTTTCCCTTCTCGGGCCCGCATAGCGGGATCGTTCGCTTTGCCCGCGCTAATTTGCCGGACTCGTCGATCACGTCAACCCACGGGCGGATACACCACACGCCATCCTTGCGCTGAAACGGCTTCGGTTCCTGGTGCCGCTGTCTCGGCATGTTCCCTCCATCGCCCAAAATTTGGGCTATGGAGAAAGTAGCGCGGTTGGTCAACGGGAGCCTCCGTCGCACGCGACCTCGACCCACAGAATTGTCGAGTCCGCATGCTTGCCGCGCCCCGTTTCAACGCACGGTATCCATGTCGTTGATGGAGCTTTGACAACGCAAGGCGTCTCGTTCGCTTTGGCGTAGTCCACGCCTTGCCAAAATCCAAGAACGAATATCGCGAGAATAATCGCGATCAGGACCGGGATGGCGAACTCGTCTCTCACCGTGCCACCGTCCCCAGCCGATACTCGCGGCACAGATCGCTAATGGCGTCTTGCCACGATGCGGCCCACAGCACGATGGGCACGCGACCGTGCAGGTAGAAGCTGATTAGCCATAGGCCGTCGCCGGATGAGCGGATGCGGGGCTTCATGCGGCAGCCTTCGGGAGCATCCCGGCCATGTAGTACCGCCAGCCGTCCGCGCTTTTCGGAGTTATCCTGACGGGGTGCATAGCGTCCGAATAGGAGATCAGCACTTCTTCTCCCGGCGTTGCCGAAACTCCGTCCATGAGAAGCGCCGAATTCATGACCAAGCGCACCTCCCCCGACGATATGCAGGGAATGATTTCCTCAGCCGCGTCGACGTTGCTCTCGGATGACACCGTGATTCTGTCGGGCTGGATCAGTACAACAAGCGGCGTCGCCTTATCTCTTTTTTCGGATAGCACCGCCGCGCGCTTGATGGCGGATTGCAGGTCGGACTTTTTCACTGGCACATCCCCGGTGAAACTAAGGAGCTTTTCAAATCTTTCTCTGTCAACTGGTTTTTGTGCCACGTTGCGGCAAAGGATTGATCGGTTCCCGGCGCGAATCGCGAAATGGTTCTCATCGAAAGCGATTGAGGCATTGCCGCTTTGTCCGGCGCATGCGGTCGCGATATCGAGAGCGGCGCGACGGGCGATCAATATTTTTTGCGACGGTCCCGAATAGCTTGCGCAAGTAGCTACCGACATGCGCGCTTTGCCGTTCGTGGACCATGCTACGGTTTGATCGCCGTCAAGTTCGATGACAACGAAACTTTCGTTTTTCACATCAGCCGCCGCCACAGCCGCCAGCCAGCAAATTGCCGCCATGTCGGACGCATCCATCTCGCCGCGAGTCTCCACAGACGGCGCCTCGCATGGACGCTCGGTCAGTACCGATATTCGCGACGAACCGAACGTGGACTTTATCACCAGCCGACCAGCGGATAGCGATACGTCCAGGCTGCACGGCGGCAACGCGCTCAGGTATGGGCGAATCTTCGTAAGCGGCAGAAGCGCTTCCCCGCGCTCGCCAACTTCCGCCATGGCCGACGCGGACGCAAACACATTCGCATCCGTACACGACGCCGTGATGGCAGTCTCGTCGGCTTTCAGTAGAACACCGCCGAAAGCCTCGATGATCCCGCCCGTGTTGGCGGCCATCGATGCGAAATCAACAGCAGCGAGCAGGTCTTTTGATGGGACGGAGAATTTCATCTATTCGTCTCCCTCGACGGTGGCGATCAGTCCGTCAAGTTCGCGCTCCATCTCGATAAGCTGGTGCTCGCGCATCGTCTCGCCGCTGACTATCGGTGCGGCGGTGGGCAACAGCGTGTTGTGCATGCGCCGCAGCGCGTCGGCCATTCTTTCTTGGGTAAGTTCCATGTTTATCCAATCTCCAGAAGCGCCCAGACCAGCACGACGGCCGGCACGAGCGCGATAGATGCTAGGGCGAAGGGTGTCATACTTCCGTACTGTCATTGCACGCGAGGTCGAATGGTTTCTCCAGTTCCCCCACCCGTCGCTTCAGCCGGTGCAGTTCCGTCAGCGTGTGCGAGGCCAGACCCGCGAGAAGCACGATCAGGACGAACGTCGCGACGGCGTTACAGATGATCAGCATTGATCGCAGCCCCCATTTTCGTCATGGTCATTCAGGGCGTCCGCGTATCCGCGGCTATACGACTCCTGAACTTCTTCGTCGAGGTCGGTTTCGGTCATGACTCGACCTCGCGCTCCTCGCGGCGGTAAATAATATGCTGTCCATTCTGCGCGCATTCAGAGTTGCAGAGGTGCATATTGCCGCCACCTCCCTCGAAGTACTCGCCACGAACAGGCGCGCGATC
>JAICMB010000468.1 GCA_025929455.1 Bryobacteraceae bacterium
GCCGACCGGCGCATCATCGACTGGGCGTCGCGCGTGAGCGCGGACTGGACGAACGGTCCGCTCACCTGGCACAGCAACACCACCAACGCGGAGATGACCCTGCCCGCGGGTTATGCCGTGATGCATTTCTTCAATCACCAGACCCATCATCGCGGACAAGCGCATGCGCTGGTCACTGCGGCGGGCGAAGACACCGGCAGCACGGACCTTCTGGGCATGGTCCCGCCGATGGTGTGATGACCGTCATGGTCCGTCGGAGTGCGGGCCGTGACAAGCGCGTTTGCCGCTCCGTTCAACCCAAGGCCGCGCTAGAACCGATAATCGAGGCCGGCTGAAACGGTCTGACTGGCGTAATTGCCGGTGGGAAGCGTGAGTTCCGCGTCGACGTGCGCGTCGAGCGCGCCTTCGATCTGAATCTTGATGCCGCCGCCGAGCGTCACCAGATCGCGCGCCGGCGACAGCCCGGCGGTTTGCAGCGCGTTGCTGCCACGCGCCAGGCTGGCGGTAACGCTGCGATCCACGGACAATACCTCATGGCTGTAGCGGATGCGCATGGACGGGGTTACCGCCGCGCCGCTATCGGTTGCGTAAACTCCCGACAGTTCCACCCCGGCATAGGGCCGCAATGAGTCCGTATTGTCCGATGCGAAGGTCAGATCGAAGGCAGGCGCGCCGCTTTCGCTGCCACGATCCCGATGCAGATAAACGTAATCGAGACCGGCGCTCGGCGTGACCGACAGAATTCCGCTGGACAGATGCGCGGCGGCCTCCACAGCGCCCGAATACATGCGGCCGTCATAGGAACTTCGCGGCGACACGGGGCCGGCAACAGATGCAAAGGACCGCCGGGTGGTGAAACGCCCCTCCGTGTAACCGGCCGAAGCGGCGAATGTGAACGCATCGACGGCGTAGCCGCCGTAAAGCGACGCACCATAGAGGTCCGCCGATCCGTTCGCCTGCACGAAGGTCTGATCGAGATCGAGACGGCTGTAACCGCCGGACAGGCCGAGCGTCCATCCGGAATCGTAGCGATGATCGATACCGCCCAGAAAGCTGACACCGCGGGTGGAGAAATCGGGACCACCGGTATCGCTGCTGTATTGGCCGAACTGCCCTTGCATCGTTCCCCAGATTCCGCCGCGCGGATCGGCGTTCTCGCGATGGGTAACGCGCGATAAAATTCGGCGGCTATCGCTGTGCGCGCCGTCGATGGCCGCCGTCGTCAACGACGTCACAACCACGTCGCTGGCGGGCTGAAGCGTCAGATCGAACGATTTCGGCGTGCTGGTAAAAAAGTGCATCAAGCCGGTAACGCCATTGTCCACGATCGAACTGAACGCGCCCGTGATGTTCCCCGCGCTCAGCAGCGTGTCGACCGACGCCAGGTAATCGCCGCTCGCGTAGTCCAGCACGAGCCTGCCGCCCAGGCTTGCATTGCCGGTGACAGCGAGCTGGGATGCGCCGTTCGGCCCGATGGCGATATTCAGCGTGCCGCCGGCGCCCTGGCTGTAGCCGCCCTTGACCGTGAGTGTGCCGATCGAACCGCCGGGACTGACGGTGCCGTCGTTGACGATGTCCCCATCGATCGTGCCGTGCCCCGCAAGCGTTCCATGCGCGTGTACGGCGACATTGCTTGCGATACTTGCATTGGGATGGGCGGCATCGCCGATCTGCAGAACGCCGCCGTCGATCATGGTCGCACCGCGATAGGTGTCCTGGCCATTGAGAACGAGAATGCCGCGCCCCGACTTCGCCAGACCGCCGCTGCCGGAAATTCCGTTGGACCAGATGGCATTGTAACCGGCGGTATCGACCGTCCAATCCATGTCGAAGCTGCCCGGTCCGCGCACGGCTGCACCCGCGTTGACGAGCCCGCGTCCATAGATGCTGGGATCGCCCAGCGGCGTCGCGGTGGTGAGGACGGTCTGCACCATCTGTTCGGAGGTCATGAACGGAAAGGCCTGCTGCACAAGGGCCAGCGTACCGGCAACAACCGGCGTGGACATCGAAGTGCCTGACAAAGTGGCATAGTTCCCGCCGGGGCCGATGCCCGTGCCGGTGGGTGCCGTCGAATAAATGTTTTCGCCGGGCGCCGCGATGCACCAGGCGGCATCCTGGCCGCAACGGTTCGAGAAGCTCGATATTTGATTGTTGGCATCGACCGAAACCACCGCGATCCATTGCTTCTGAAGGTCGGGCATGATCTCCGGCAAGTCCGCCATATCCCACGGCGAAGGACCGCTGAAATTGCCCGCGGCGAATACGAAAATCATGCCGTGGTCCACGGCGTTTTTGAGATTGGCATGAACTTCGTCCAGATAGTCCTGACCGAAAAACTGGACGAACGTGATCCAGCTATTGCTGGCGATGCGCACATGCGCGTCGATGGCCCTTTGCAGGCCGGCGAAGAATTCGGTGTTGGTCTCGATGATGTCGAAGGACGACAGGATGTTGAATGACATGACGTTGGCGCCATAAGCGACGCCCTGCATGCCGACGCCGTCGCGATTGGCCGCGATGGTACCGGCGTCATGCGTGCCGTGACCGTTGAAGTCCGTCAGGTCTGTCGTATCGAAGAGATAGTCGTAGCCGCTGAGAGTCTTGCCGGCGAATTCCGGATTCGTGGGATCGAGGCCGGTGTCGAACAGCGCGACCGTGACACCCGCGCCGGTGTAACCGAGAGCGTAGGCCTCGTCGGCATGAATCTGGGCCAGCGCGCCGGAAGCAAAATATTCCGGCGTATCGAAGACTGCCGGCGAAGTTCCGGCGTGGGCATAGCCGGTCAACGCCAGAAGACACACAGTCACGCGAAACGCCGATTTCAAGCGCCCGGCCCGGCGCACCCCATCTCTTGCCCGCATCGGCCAGCCTCACTGCCCCCAACGCACTGCATCTCAGGAGAATTGCAGGTTGCGCAAGGTTGCCCGAAAAAAAATCAAATTTTCCGGACGAAATGCAAAGCCGCGCGCGACAGAGGAGTCCGCCGCATCACCCATTTCCGGATCGCGCTCTACAAGAAACCCGCGATCCATTCCTCATGACGCCGGTTACCGGCGCGGGGGTCGATGTCTTCCCGCACCGCGCGGGCAGCGGAAACCGCGCGCGCATCGCTGGGCGTCATGTCGAAGCGCCGCCGGAAGGCGCGCGAGAACACGGCGGGATCGTTGAACTCCCAACGAAAGGCAATCTCCGAAATCCGCGCGCCGGTGTTCCGGGACGAGACGATCTCCGTGAAGCATTTGCGCAACCGAAGCTCGCGCACACGGGAAGCGACACCGCCTATCGGATCGAACAGCTCATAGAGCACCGTGCGCGACACGCCGATGCCGCGCGCGACAGTCTCCGCGGACAGATCGGGCGCTTGGATGTTTTCCCGCAAATATATCTGGGCGCGAAGAAGCAGCGAACGCTGACGGCCATTTCCGTCCCACGCCGCCCCCATGGCGGCGGTGTTAAAGGCACCGGCGGCAAGTTCGATCAAGGCGCGCGCCGTGGCCCCGGCTTCGGCGGGCGCGAGCGCGGGAAGCAACTTGTAGACCGAGCGCAGGTAATCGGCGAGCAGATAGCCTGGACCGTCCTGCGTGGATGGCATCATGCCGTGGATGGAATCGGGCCGTACGAGCAGGGGCGCGAGCAGCGTGCGCGGGATGAAAACGCAC
>JAICMB010000499.1 GCA_025929455.1 Bryobacteraceae bacterium
AACGCGCTGCGTGCCGAGTATGCGCGTTTGGGCGAGTCCGAGTTGCGCACGGCGGCCGCGGGGGCAAAAGAACTGCTGCCGCTCGTGGCAGTGACCGGTGTGGTAGCTTCGCGCGTTCTCGGCCAGGACATGTTCGACGTGCAGTTGCGAGGCGCGCTCGCACTGACGCGCGGAAGCATTGCCGAGATGCAGACCGGCGAAGGGAAAACGCTGGCGGCGGTTCCGGCGGTGGCGTGGTACGCGCGGCAGGGCGGCGGCGTTCACGTGATGACCGTGAACGATTACCTGACCCGTCGCGATGCGGCGTGGATGGGAGATATTTACGGCTTTCTCGGTCTGTCGGTGGCGCACATACAGCAGGGCATGAGCATTGCGGAGCGCCGCGCCGCATACGCGTGCGATATCACGTATGCGACAGCCAACGAGATCGGCTTCGATTTTCTGCGGGACCGGCTGGCGCTGCGGCTCGAGGACCAGGTGCAGCGGCCGTTCGGCGCGGCGGTGATCGATGAGGCGGACTCGATCCTGATCGATGAGGCACGCATCCCGCTGGTGATCGCGGGCGGCGATGCGAGCGACACCGGACTGGCGTATGCGGCGGAACAGGCGGTGCGAGCCTTTCGCGTGCCGCTGCACTGCACGGTCGATGAGGGCCGGTGCAACGTCGCGCTCACGGATTTAGGCATTGCGGCGGTGGAACGCGCGTTCCGCTGCGGGAATTTATACGAAGAGCGCAATTTGCCGCTGCTCACCGCGGTGCAGGACGCGCTGCACGCGCATGTGCTGTTGCGGCGCGATGTCGATTATGTCGTGAAGAACGGCACGATCGAAATGGTGGACGAGTTCAAAGGCAGGATCGCACAGGACCGGCGCTGGCCCGCGGGTCTGCACACCGCGGTCGAAATTAAAGAAGGTGTGGCGGCAAAACGGCAGGGGATGGTGCTGGGCTCCATCACGCTGCAGCACCTGATTGCGCTGTATCCGAAGGTGTGCGGGATGACTGGCACGGCCGTCACGCAGGCGCTTGAGTTCGAGACCGTGTACGGTCTGCCGGTCGAAACGATCCCGACGAACCGGCCCGTCATTCGCGACGACATGCGGGACGCGATGTTCCGCACGAAACGCGAGAAGGAACAGGCCGTTCTCGAGGAAATTGCACACGTGCATGCGACAGGGCAGCCGATTCTGGTTGGGACCGGGAGCGTCGAAGAATCGGAGCGGCTCAGTGCGCTGATGAACGGCGTTCCGCATAACGTGCTCAACGCGCGCAATGATGAATTGGAAGCGGCGATTGTCGCGCAGGCGGGCGAGCGCGGCGCGGTTACGATCTCGACGAACATGGCAGGCCGCGGCACCGACATACGACTCGGCGAAGGCGTCGCGGCGCTCGGCGGTTTATACGTGATCGGGACGCAGCGGCACGAGAGCCGCCGCATTGATAACCAGCTCCGAGGCCGCGCGGGAAGGCAGGGCGATCCGGGGCGCTCGCGGTTTTTCGTGTCGCGCGAGGATGATTTGCTTAGCAAGTACGGCGATCTGAATCCCGCGTTGGGCACGGACGTCGACACGGTGCAGCGGCTGGTGGAGGGACACCATCTCGATCAACGGTTGTTTTTGCAAAAGTACGACCTGCCCATTGAAGGACAGCGGCACCGCATCCATAGCCACAGGCAGGCGGTGCTCGAAGGAGAGACTGAGTATGTGTCCGATCGCGACCGTCTGATTGCGTTGCGCACGATCGACGACCTGTGGGCCGATTACCTGGCGCGGGTGGCGGAACTGCGGTCCGGTCTGCCCTGGGTGAGTTGGGGACTTGCGGGGCTGCCAGGTTTGACGTTGGACCGGCGCGATGCGCATTATGAATTTGCGCAGAAGATTCAGGCCTGGTTTCCCGAGTTGGAGGCGGAGCTTCCGCGCGCGATTGCGGAGCGTATTGGCGAGGCGGAGGCGGACGGCGCTTGGGACCCGGGGGAGCGGGGCGCCGTTTGGACGTACGTGACGACGGATGAGCCGTTCGGGTCGATTGGGGAGAGGGTTATGCGCGGGCTGCGGCGGAAGTTGCGTGTCTGAGCGCGGCGGTTTACAACTCTTTTACAGGCGTTTCGCGCAAATGTACGCGAGGCCACGCATAATTAAGAGATGTCCCGCGCCGTGCTGATTGTAGAGGACACGGATACCTGCATTTCGACGCTTGCCATCGCGCTCCAGGGGTTTCTCGGCTTGCAGGTGCAGGCCGCCCGCAACGGGGAGGATGCGTGGCGGAAACTTGAAGCGGACGGCGGCCGTACCATATGTGCGGTCTTGACCGATTTATACATGCCGGTGATGGACGGCTTCGGCCTCATCGAGAAGATTCGCGCCACTGACGCGCTGGCGCATGTTCCCGTGCTTGTTTTGAGCGGAACCACCGATCCGAAGGCATTCGACCGCGCGCTGAATTTGGGCGCGGCCGCGTATTTCGAAAAGCCCTACTCGCCGGGCAAAGTCCGAAGCAAACTGGAGCAACTCTTGTATGAGAAGTCCGGAACCTGAAAAGAGAGGACGGCCACCGCGCTGGCTCGGGTTGCTGGCGTGCGCGGCGGCGCTGTCCTTGTCTGTTCACGCGCAAGATCAAACGGAGATGAAGACCGTGCTGGAGCGCTTGGACCGACTTGAAAAGCAGAATGCGGAGTTGCTCGAAGAGGTGCGCGCGCTGCGCACGCAGTTGAGCGCGCACACGGCTGCCGCACCGGCACCGAAGGACGCCCCGGAGCCTTCCGCGCAAACAGCCGTCAACGAGCAGCGCATCGCAGACCTGGAGCAGACCAAGGTGGAAGCTTCGCAGCGTTTCCCCATACGGCTGACGGGCACGGCGCTGTTCAATGCGTATTTCAATTCGCGAGGAGCGGCGTTTCTCTCGGAGACGGCGCCGATGGGATATGAAGATCGCTCAGGCGGTGCAACGCTGAACCAGTCGATTATCGGTCTCGATTTCTTCGGACCGCGCACGTTTTTCAACGGACGCGTCCACGGCACGCTGCGACTACAGTTGTTTAACTACGCGACCGCGTATACGGCCGGCGCGAGCACGTCGACCTATACGCAGCCCTCGCTGCAACTACGCACGGGCACGATACAGATTGACTGGAAGACGCGGTCGTTCATGGTGGGGCAGGATAAGCCACTCGTCGCGGAACGTAATCCGGATTCGCTTGCGGAAGTGGGCGTGCCGCCGCTCAGCGGCGCGGGCAATCTGTGGATTTGGCAGCCGCAGGCGCGTTTTGAGCAGCGGGTAGCGGTGGGGACTAACGACACGGTCGCGCTGCAAGCGGCGCTGTTTTCTACGGCCGAAACGCTGGCGTACGTGCCCGCGTACGAGTCCAGTTCACTTGAAGGCACGCGACCGGGATGGGAAGGACGCATCGATTGG
>JAICMB010000686.1 GCA_025929455.1 Bryobacteraceae bacterium
CGATCTGCCCGCGCTCGCGCGCCACGTCACCGACCGCACCAAAATCGTATATCTCGCGAACCCCAATAATCCGACCGGATCGATTTTCACCAAACACGAGTTCGACGAGTTCTACCGCCACGTGCCCGAACGCGTGCTCATTATTCTCGACGAGGCGTATTTCGAGTACGCCAAGGACAATCCACGTTATCCCGACTCCATGCAGTACCGCTACGACAACGTCATTACGTTGCGCACGTTCTCGAAAGTGTACGGACTCGCGGGCGTGCGCATCGGCTACGGATTCGCGCACGAGGAGCTAATTCGCAACCTGCTCAAAGTGAAACTTCCGTTTGAACCGAGCACGCTCGCGCAAGCAGCCGGTATCGCAGCGCTGTCGGACAAGGAATTTCTGCACCGGTCGCTCGAGTTGAACGCGCGCGGCATGCGATTCTTGACCGAGTCGCTGCGCGAGTTGGGATACACGGTCGCGCCATCGGAGGCGAACTTCCTCATGGTGGTATTGCCGGGCGAGAACGAGGCCGCCCGCTTCGTCGAAGAACTCTTGCCCGACGGCATTATCGTGCGGCCGCTGCGCAGTTTCGGCCTGCCGCAGTGCGTGCGCATCTCGACCGGCACCGACGGAGACAACCAGCGCTGCGTTGAGGCCATTTCGCGTCTGACATTTCAGGAGAGCTTGAGGAGCTGAACTATGCAACTCACCGCACAACTGCCGGAGCAAGCGGAGCAGAAGGACTTTCTCCCGCTGAACGGCACCGATTATGTCGAATTCTACGTAGGCAACGCCAAGCAGGCGGCGTACTTCTATCGCGCCGCGTTCGGGATGCGCTTGACCGCGTACCGCGGCCCCGAGACGGGCACACGCGACCGCGCCTCGTATGTCCTCGAACAAGGCAAAGTGCGCTTCGTACTCACCGCCCCGCTCGGACCCGATGGACCCATCGCGGAACACGTACGGCGGCACGGCGACGGCGTGCACGAGATCGCGCTGTGGGTGGACGATGCCGAAGCTGCGTACCGCGAAACCACCCGGCGCGGCGCTCGCGGTGTACAGCAACCCACGCAGTTGCGCGACGCCGGCGGCGAGGTGCGTATTTCCAGCATCGCCGCGTACGGCGAAACCAGTCACACGTTTGTCGAGCGCGGCGGTTACCGCGGTGCGTTTCTGCCCGGCTTCGCGCCCGTCTCCGAAGACACCGTCGCACGCCCCGTCGGGTTGAAGCACATCGACCACATGGTCGCCAATGTCGGCTGGGGCGAAATGAACCGCTGGGTCAATTACTATCGCGACGTGATGGGCTTCCGTCTGTACCAGCATTTCGACGACAAGGACATCAGCACGGAGTACTCGGCACTGATGTCCAAGGTGATGTCGAACGGCAACGAGCGCGTGAAGTTTCCCATCAACGAGCCCGCCGAAGGCCGCAAGAAATCGCAGATCGAAGAGTATCTGGAATTTTACGGCGGTCCCGGCGTGCAGCACATCGCTATGGCGACCGGCGACATCATACACACCGTTTCCGCACTGCAAGCGCAAGGCGTCGAGTTTCTGACGGTACCGGCGACGTATTACAACGAACTCGAAGCGCGCGTGGGCCGCATCGACGAGCCCATCGCGGATCTTCGAGATCTGGGCGTCCTGGTTGACCGCGATGACGAAGGATACATGCTGCAGATCTTCACCAAACCGGTGCAAGACCGGCCCACACTCTTCTACGAAATCATCGAGCGCAAAGGCAGCCGCAGCTTCGGCAAGGGCAACTTCAAAGCGCTGTTCGAGGCCATCGAGCGCGAACAGGCGCGGCGCGGAAACCTTTGATGTCCGACGTGGGGCGGCCAGTCTTGCTGGCTGCCCATGCCCGGGGCACAACCGAAACGCTGTGGCGTCCGGATTGCGGCTCCGCTGCCGAGTGGGGCAGACGTCCACGTCTGCGCCGGACCTCCAGGTCCGGCCAACCGTCCAAGCCGGGCAAGGGCTACAAGGACCTGGATCTCGCCACCGGTGGACGAGGCGGGTTTGGCAACTCGCCGCAGGCTGACAGCCTGCCCCACAATCAGGACACTAACGCGTGAAACTCTGCACCTTTGAAGTGCGGACACACGTCGGCCGCCAGCGCCGCCTGGGCGCGGTCGTCACCGAAGGCATTCTCGATCTCAACTTCGCGTGCGCGGCCATGCTCGGCAACGACTACACGCTCGCGAACGCGCTGGTGCCGCCCGACCTGCTCGGCCTGCTGCGGCGCGGTAAACGCAGCATGCGCACGGCCGCGGACGCCGTGAACGATTGCATGGTCACACGCGGCAGTCGCGATGAAACCGTGCTCTACCGCCCGGAGCAGATTCGCATGCTTGCTCCCGTGCCCTGCCCGCCGTCGGTGCGCGATTTCTACGCCTTCGAAGACCACGTCAAGAAGGGTTTCGAAAAGCG
>JAICMB010000251.1 GCA_025929455.1 Bryobacteraceae bacterium
GGCGTTGACGCAGATGCCTTCCGTCGCGACTTCTTTGCCGAGTGATTTCGTGAACGCGATGACTGCGGCTTTCGTGGCGGAGTAGCCGGTCATATTAGGATTGCCCTCTTTACCGGCAATCGACGCGATGTTCACGATGCGGCCATAGCGGCGCTCGCGCATGCCGCCGATGACCGCACGGCAGCAATAAAAGACGCTGTCGAGATTCACGGCAACGATGCGATGCCAGTCCTCTTCGGTCTGTTCCCAAAGCGGCGCGGCGCGGCCGCCGATGCCGGCGTTGTTGACCAAAATGTCGACGGGGCCCGCGGACGCGAACGCGTCACGCACGCTCGCCGAGGAGCTGACATCCACCTGCAGCGCGCTCGCGCCGGGAATTTTCGCGGCCGCCTCGCGCGCACCCGCTTCGTCGATATCGGCTACAAAAACACGCGCACCGGCGCGGGCCAACCGGGCGGCGATCGCTTCGCCTATGCCGGTAGCCGCGCCGGTGACGATGGCAGTTTGACCGCTAAGGTCAAACACGCCTACTCTTCCTTGGTCACGTTTACGGTGATTTCCGCCGTGACGTCGCGATGCAGACGTACGGGGACTTTGTGTTCGCCGAGGGTGCGGATGGGATCCGGAAGCTGAACCTTGCGCCGGTCCACGTTGTAGTTTTGTTGTGCGAGCGCGTCGGCGATGTCGCCGGCGGTCACGGAGCCGAACAGCTGATCCTGCTCGCCGGCGCGGCGCGCGATCGTCACAGTGACGGTCTGCAGCATACGGCCGAGTTCGCCCGCATCAGCGGCTTCCTTGGCTTCGCGGCGCAGCGCGGCCTGCCGCTCCTGCTCCACGATCTTCTTGTTCGAATCGGTAGCCGCGACGGCCAAACGCTTGGGCAGCAGAAAATTGCGGGCGTAGCCGTCCGCCACTTTCACCACCTGTCCGCGGTTGCCGAGCTTTTCGATATCTTCTCGAAGAATGATTTCCATGGCGATTCCTACAGCGTCGTCGTGAAGGGGATCAGCGCGATGTTGCGCGCCTGCTTCACGGCCTCCGCCAAGCGTCGCTGATGCGGGGCGCACACGCCCGAAATGCGCTTGGGCGTGATCTTGCCGCGTTCGGAGATGAACGCGTTCAGCATGCGCGTGTCTTTGTAATTGATGTCGTCGATCTTTTCGACACAGAAGCGGCACACTTTTTTGCGCCGGAAATACTGCTTCTTGGTCGCAATCGCCTTGTCGCCGCCCGTCGGGCGCTGCGAGGCCGCTACGGGCCTTCCACCTCTTTGTTCAGGCATAACGTGATCTCCTTACTTCGTGGCCTCTTCGGGTGCGGGTTCAGGGCGCGCTTCGGTGCGCGTTTCAGTGGGCGCTTCCGGGCGCGCTTCAGTGTGCGTTTCGGGGCGCGTTTCCGGGCGCGCGGGCTTGGGCGCTCCAGGCACGGGACCGGCGGGAGCAGGAGCTCCGGGCGCCGGTGACGGTTCCGAAGCCGCCATGGCGGGAGCCGCCGGTGGGGGCGCCGGCCGCCGTGCCGCGCGCTTCTCACGATGCTTGCGCCGCTTATCGATCTTCTTCAGCCGCTCGTCGATACGGACCGTTATGAATTTCATCACCAGGTCGGCGACGCGCAGGCGGCGCTCCAACTCGCTGACGGTCTCCGGTCCAGCCGTGAACTGTAACAGCACGTAGTAGCCTTCAGCGTATTTCTGCACGCGGTAGGCGAGCTTGCGCACGCCCCACTTTTCGACTTTGTCCACGTTTCCGCCGGCGTTGGCAATCTGCATGGTCAGTTGCTCTACCAGCGGATCGATCTGTTCATCGGTCGCGTCCGGGCGAACGATGAACAGTTCCTCGTAAATTCGCTTCATTTGTCCTCATTTAAACCAGCGGCGCGACGATTGTATTTCGTCATGGCCATTTCGACGCCGCCAGAGATTATGGATTCCACCGCATCGGACGCATAGTCCAGCAGTTCGTCCAGTTGCTCCTTGCGCTCGCGATTCATTTTCGCAAGCACGATCCGGGCGCCGTCGCGTTCGCGGCTGCCCCCGTGAATCCCCAGGCGGACCCGGGGGAAATCGTCGCTGCCGATGCTTCGGATCACGCTTTCGACGCCGTGATGCCCGCCGGCCGAACCTTTCGGCCGGATACGCAGCGCTTGCCAGGGCAGGTCCAGATCGTCATAAACCAGAACCAGTTGCCCCGGCGAAAGTTCGTACTTCACCAGCAGACCGTTAACGGACGGCCCGCTGACATTCATAAACGTTTGCGGCTTGGCGAGAAGGACGCGCTTTCCGGCAACGCTGCCCTGTCCCACCAGCGCCATCGCTTCCTTGCGGCTGACGCGGACGCCGTGACGGGCGGCGAGCCGGTCCACGGCCAGGAAACCGAGATTGTGCGGCGTGAGCTCGTATTCCGCGCCCGGATTCCCGAGCCCGGCGACCAGCACGTCCACAGTGTCCGGCATGGGCGGCGTGCCGGACTACTTCTTCTTCTTTTCTTCGACCGCGCCCTCTTCTTCCTTCTTACCCTTCTTGATCACTTCCGGCTCTGCCGTACCCGCCGCCGGAGCCGCCGCTTCCTCGGCCGGGGCCGCTTCCGCCTTCATCGCGACGACATGCGCCAGCACCAGTTCCGGCGCGCTCACCAGCTTCATAGAGCCGGTCAGCGGAATGTCAGACGCGCGTATATTCTGGCCTACCATCAACTCCGATACATCGATCGTAAACTGCTCCGGAATATCGTCCGGCAGGCACTCGACCTCGACCTCGCGGGTAATGACCTCGAGCAGGCCGCCCTGCAGCTTGACGCCTTTCGGATCGCCGATGGTGTGAATCGGCACGCGCACCTGCAGGCGCTGTGTCAGATCGATCCGCTTCAGATCGACGTGCAGCAGCGTGTCCTTGATCGGATCGCTCTGCCAGTCCACGATCATGACGGGCGTGGCGCCGCTGCCATCGTGCGCCAGGTTGAAAATCGTGTTGTGCCCGGAGTGGCTGCGCAGGATTTTATGTACTTCTTTAGGGTTGACGGCGACCGCCGCGGCATCGGCTCCGGCGCCATAAACAACGGCGGGAATAAGCCCCTCGACGCGGAGGCGGCGCGCGGCGTTCTTGCCGCGCTCATTGCGGGGCTTGGCCGTGATCGTCAAATCTCTCTTCATCTTTTTCTCCTGGCCCGGTTAAACGAATAGCGTGCTCACCGAGCCGTCTTCATGTATCGATTGAATTGCGCGCGCCAGCAGCGGCGCAACCGAAAGCGTCTTGATGCGAGTGCAACGCATGGCGTCCTCGCGCAACGGGATGGAATTGGTGACCACCACCTGCTCGAGCTTCGACTCCTCGATGCGCTGCACAGCGGGCCCTGAGAGCACCGCGTGCGTGGCGCAGGCCGTCACGGTCTTGGCGCCCTGCTCGAGCAACGCTTCCGTAGCTTTTACCAGTGTACCGGCCGTATCGATAAGGTCGTCGACGATCAGGCAGTGCTGCCCGCTCACATCGCCGATGATGTGCATCACTTCGGCGACGTTCACGTCGGTACGGCGTTTATCGATGATGGCCAGCGGTGCGTTGAGTTTTTTCGCGAAGGCGCGCGCGCGCTCCACGCCGCCCGCGTCCGGCGAAACCACCGTGATGTCGCGGCGGCCGATGGCGTCGAAATACTCGATCATGACCGGCGCGGCGAACAGGTGATCGACCGGAATGTTGAAGAAACCTTGAATTTGTGCGGCGTGCAGATCGAGGGTGAGGATGCGGTCTGCGCCGGCGGTTTGAATCAGATCGGCAACCAGGCGCGCCGAGATCGGCATGCGCGGCTTGTCTTTACGGTCCTGCCGCGCGTAACCGTAATAGGGCAGTACAGCGGTAATGCGTTCAGCGGAAGCACGCTTAAGGGCGTCGATCATCAGCAGCAGTTCCATGATGTGACGGTCCACCGGAGTGCACGTGGGCTGCACCACGAAGACATCGGCGCCGCGTACGTTTTCCTGGATCTGCAGGTAGATTTCGCCGTCCGAGAACGGCTTCACCATGGCCGCGCCGAGCGTACATCCGAGCGCGCCGGAGATCTTGGCCGCGAGCGTGGGATTCGCGTTACCCGTGAATACTTTCAGTCGTTCGAATCGCATCGTGGCGCGTATCGGTCTGGCGGCGGCCATTCAACCCTCACTGCCGGCCCTCACTGCCGGTCAAGCTGTTTCGCCCACTGCCGTTGGTAGGCGCGCCGTGTGACCAGCGACACTCGAAACACCTTGCCTGCACTCTCCGGCAACCGTATCCGCCGGCAGGCCCGGTCCCGCGCGTCGCGGCCGGGGAAGACGCCAAAAACGGTGGAGCCGCTGCCGGACATCAGTGCCGGACGCGCGCCTGCCCTCAGCAGCGCCTCTTTTATGGATTTGAGCAGAGGGTAACGGCTAAAAACGGCCGGCTCGAAATCGTTAACGCACGGCCAGCCGTACTTGCCGGGGGGCTCCGACAGCGCCCGGACACACGACTGGAAACTCATAATATCGCAATTATTACAGTCCGATGTCAAACCGCGTCCTAGTGCGGCGTATGCTTCGGCGGTGGAGACATGCAGGGAGGGTGTGACGAGTAGGAGCGGCCACGGGCGGATTTCGGGAACCGGGTAGAACTCGGTGCCGCGGCCGAGGGCAACCGCCGCCCCCCCTTCGAGAAAGAACGGGACGTCGCTGCCGAGTGCGGCGGCGATTTCGAGAAGACGCTCGGGGTCGAGCGCTTTTCGCGCAAGGGACGGGAGTGCCTGCAGGATCGCAGCCGCGTTTGAAGAGCCGCCGCCGAGGCCGCCACCCATAGGGATGCGTTTGTGGAGATTTACTTCGACGTTGGCGCGGATGCCCAGTGCGCTGAGAATGGCGTCGGCGGCGCGCGTGATCAGATTTTCACCGGGAATCTCGATATTGGACTGGACGGTGATGCGGGTCGCGGTGCGCGAACGCTGGAACGCGATATCGAGCGTGTCGGCGAGCGAGATGGTGTGGAAAACCGTACGTAGTTCGTGAAAGCCGTCCGGCCGGCGGCCAAGCACGCGCAGGTCGAGGTTGACCTTGGCATGCGAGCGGACCCGCACGCGCGGGGAGGGTGGTGTCAAGAAGCAGATTCTAGCATCTGAGGGTGCCGCCGCCGTCAAGGTACTCGCGACCGCAAAACCCGCATGAGGCAATCGCTTGACGCGGGCATCGAGCACCTGACGAAGTTGTTTAAGGAATCAGAACTAAGGCTTCGCGAGGTCCACAGGGCGGGTCTGCTTCCATCATCGGGCTGCACGCAAACGAGGCGCCGTCCTATCGTTATTTCTAAGGGCCGGCCTCGCCCAACAGCCGTCGCCATGTGAATGGTCGATGCGCGCATCAAAGGATGGTGTCCGCGCCAGGAGAGCAGATTTGGAACATGTTGCCCTCAGGGTCGACCGCGTCGCAAGCTTCCCCCGGCTTCTGGCACGGGCGTCGTAACACTTTGATCCGCGACCCTCGCCCGCGGCCGCATAATGGTGTCCCGACCCGCCCTCGTCGCTCGCAAAGGCGTTCCTTGTAGCTCATGCCCGGCTTCACGGTTCGGCACTCTAGACCCGCCCTTCCGAGTGCCGTGGCCGATTCCGAAACGACTGGGACAGCTTACTAGGCTAGGCTAAAGGACAGAGCGGATGGAACATGAGAAGCTTCCGTGCGCCTTGAAGGTCGCGCACA
>JAICMB010000125.1 GCA_025929455.1 Bryobacteraceae bacterium
CGATAACGGCGAGCACATCTTCTACGGCAAGATGATGGACATCAACACCAGTCCGTTCGCGCCGGAACTGGACAAATTGCACACCGGCACGGCCCCCAGTTTCGGTCCCACGAGCGCGCCGGTGTCCATTGTGCTTTTCAGCGATTTCGAATGCCCGGTGTGCAAACAGGAAGCCGAGGTGCTGCGGCAGAACCTGGTGCAGAAATATCCGACGCAGGTGCGCGTATACTTCAAGAACCTTCCGCTCGAGCCCATTCATCCCTGGGCCATGCCCGCCGCAATCGCCGGGCGCTGCATCTACAACGAGAACGCGGATGCGTTTTGGAAATACTATGACTGGATGTATGCGCACCAGCAGGAAATTACGCCCGCGAATCTGAAAGACAAGGTGCTGGAATTCGCCAAAGCGAACAACCTCGATACGGTGCAACTGGCCCGCTGCATGGACAACAAAACCTCTGAGCCTGAAATCCGCAAGGAGATTCAGGAAGCGCACGCGCTGAACGTGGATCAGACGCCATACTTGTTCATCAACGGCCGCCGCATCGCGGGCGCGATTCCGTGGCAGCAGCTACAAGCCATCGTCGACAACGAACTCGGCTTTCAAAAGAGCGCACACGCCGGCGATGAGAGCTGCTGCGAAGTGAAGATTCCGATGGTGAAGCAGAAATAGGCGCGCTACTTCCACGCCATGCGGCGCCGGCTGGTGAGCGCGTGATAGGCGCCGAAAAACGTCGCCGCGTTCACCATGCAGAAGTAAAACGGCAAGAGCAGCGTCTTCGGTTTCAGCCGCCAAACCATGCCCAAAAGGGCTAAAAGATAAAACCCACACTGCGCGACGAAGAGCCCGGCATATAGCGGGATGTGCAGCAGGAAAAGGTTTGCCAGCAGTGCGGTGATCATCGCAAACGGGACGGTGAGCCGCAGCACCTTGCGCGAAACGAAGAACAGCAAGGGCAGTGGGCGCGGAGGCCAGATTAATGGGCGCAGCTCGCGGAGTTGCTGGAAGTTCCCGGCCATGATGCGAACTCGCCGGCCGAAGCCCGTCATCTGTTCGGCTTCCTCGTAAACCAGGGCGCCGGGCTCGTAAACCGCGCGGTAGCCTTTGTGGATTACCGAGAGCGGGATTACGTAATCATCATTGATAGTGCCGGGTGGCGGAAAAGGATATAGCGGTTTGCGAATGGCGTGCAGTTGGCCGTGGCCGCCGAGTGTCGAGGAGAGTTGCGACTCCTGGTCGCGAAGCCAGGTCTCGTAGCGCCAGTACACGTCTTCGGAATTGCCGATGTTAACCGCGTCCGGCTTGATTACGGTGTAGCGCCCGCTTACGGCGCCGACCGCCGGATCGGCAAAATTAAAAACGACTTTCCGCAGGGCGGTGCTGTCGAAAAAAGCAGAGGCGTCGGAGAACACGACGATCTCTCCGCGCAGTTGAGGAACGCTCTCGTTAAGCGTCGCGATTTTGCCCCGGTTCACAGGGTAGTCCAGCACGCGAACGCGTCTGCCGTCTTCAAATTGCTTCGCGATCGCGGCAGTACTGTCGCGGCAGCCGTCGCAGGCGACCACGATCTCGCAGCGCTCTGCCGGATAATCCAGTGCCAGCGTGTGCCGGATTTTGCTCTCGATGACGTCTGCTTCGTTGTAGGCCGGGATCAAAATCGAGATGAAGGGCTCAACAGGTCCTTTATGTACGGGACGGCGCAGCAGCCGCCGCAACAGGAACAGCAGCGCCGGATAACCCGCCACCGTGTATAGCGGGATCGCCACTCCTATCCAGAAGATTACTTTTGCCACGATCATCGCGGGACTAATCCGTTACGACTCAACGCCGCACATAGTGTCATATCGTCAACTGTCGCTCAAAGTCGAGGGAAACCGCCTCCCAGGAAAACCGTGACGACACCAAGTCCCACGCGGCATCCGTCATACGGCGGCGCGAATCGGCATCGTCGAGCAAGGCGAGGCAGCGCTCGGCGAACTCCTCCGGTGAGTCGGCAATCGCAATCTGCTCGCCGTCTTTCACGGGAAGGCCCTCGGCGCCGATGGTAGTAGAAACGACCGGAACTCGCGCCGCCATAGCCTCAAAAATCTTCAGACGGGTGCCCCCGCCCACGCGCAGCGGCACAATCGAGACCGCCGCTCCCCACATATGCGGCCGTACATCGGGCACCGTGCCGGTAACCTCGATAGAAGCAGAGCGCGCCAGTTCCTTGATTGCCGGCCCAGGCTTCCGACCAACAATGGAAACGGTGCAACCGGGCCGCCGGCGCCGGATGTGCGGCAAAATTTCGGAAACGAACCATTTCGCGCCGTCCTCGTTCGGCATCCAATCCATCGAACCGACAAAAACCAGGTCCGCGCGCGCCGTCACGGCGCTCGGCCGCGCGAAATATTCGATGTCGACGCCGGTCGGCACCGCGGCCACGTTCCGCACGTCGTAGTCCTGTTTCATGGCGTTAGCGTCCGTTTCCGAAACCGCGAGGACTTTCTTTACGCCGCGGCAGACCTCGCCCTCGTAGGCCAGCATGCGCCGGTATTGCATTCCGAAGTAGGAACGATGCGCGGCTGTTGGCGCGTTTTCCGTGTGCCGCCGCCAAATCGAGGCCTCGACATTGTGCTGTAAGAGCACGCAGGAGGCAAGCTCCGGAATGTTCGGGGCAGGGAAGAGGAAATCGCATACGACACAGTCGAACCGCTCCACACGGCAGATCTGTTCAATCTTGTGCTTCATGGACGCCGATTTATACCGTTCCACCGCCACCGGCAGCGGAGAAACCAGGCCGCGCACAAGTTGGCCGGCGAATGCGGCGGAGCGCTTGTCCGGCACGCGATGTGGAACCGCGTACGCGCGCGAGCAATATTCGCCCGCCCGTGCCGGACCTTCTGGATTGCTGCCGTCGTCGAGGCAGATGTAATGGACGCGGTGCCTGCGATGCAGCCGGCGCAGCGTTTCGAGAGTGCGGATTTGCCCACCGCGGTTGGGTGGATGAAGATAGTCCGTCTTCACCCACAGCAGCTTCATACCGCCGATGGCGCCGCCTCCTCTCTGGCCGCGAGCGCGCTCCAGCGCTCAGGTTTGCCTGTGATGAAGAGGTCCCCCCAAATCTGGAGGTTCATCAAGCGCCAGATGCGGTCGGTGGCATCGACCAGCCCGGCGCGATGCCGCTCGAGCAGCGAGTTCATTTCAGAGATATCGATGTAGGATGCGAGCAGTCCATCCGGAGCCGCGAGCGCCGCAAACAGCGGCTCCGTCTCCGGCTGCATCAACCAGCGCCGCAGCGGCGTGGGGAAGCCCATCTTCTTGCGATAGACGATATCGTGGGGCAGCAGATCCTCCACTGCTTTCTTCAGTATGTACTTCTGCGTGCGTCCCCGGATTTTCAAGTTGTCCGGAATTGTCATCGCGAACTCAGCAAACTCGTGGTCGAGAAACGGTACGCGGCTTTCGATGGAACAGGCCATGCTCATCTGGTCCTGCTTCATGAGCAACTCGACAAGATACGTTTTCTGATCGGCATACAGCATCCGCGGCAACAATTGCGCGTGCGGGCGGCTGTTCCAGAGCGCGAGATAGCCGGCATACATGCGCGCGCCGTCGCTTGCGAGCAAGCGCCCCAGCTCTTCGCGCGAGAAGCCGCAATAAAAGTTGTCGAGAAAAATGGATTCGATGGCGCCGTCACGACCAAGGAAGGTGTGGCGCAGCTTGCGACGCAAGGAGGCTTTCAGCAGCGGACTGCTATCCAATTGCCCGCTGATGAGCCGCCGCAACGGGCCGGGCACGAAACGGTACACGCGGCCCGCGCGCGCGTTCAGCATGTTCCACAGATAACGCTCGTAGCCGCCGAACAGCTCGTCACTTCCTTCGCCGGTCAGGACGACTTTCACCTGCTCGGAAGCGAGCCGCGATACGAAATACAACGACACGCTGGAGGGCCAGGCGATCGGCTCGTCTTCGTGCCAGACCAGACGCGGGAGCGCGCCAAAAAAATCGTCGAGACCGATTACGATTTCATGATGGTCCGTGCCGATGGCGCGCGCCACTTCAGCGGCGTAGTTGAGCTCGCTGAACTGCGCCTCGCGGTAGCCGACAGAGAACGTCTTTACCGGGCCGTCGGTGCGGCGCTTCATGATTGCCGCGATCGCACTCGAATCAACGCCGCCGCTGAGAAACATGCCGAGCGGCACGTCGCTCATTAAACGCATTTCGACGGTTTCTTCGAGCCGCCGGCGTACCTCGGCGATCCATTCGTGCTCGCCGCGGCAGCCTGCATTCTGGCGATCCTCGCCCGGCTGCGGCACGTCCCAGTACTCAGCGATGCGCGGTTCGGCGCGCGCGGTCTCGAACGTGAGGTAATGTCCGGGCAACAGCTTCTTTATGCCGCGGAATAGCGTGCGGTCGTCACTGGTAAATCCGAAACCGAGATTCTCCGCGAGAACGCTGTCTTCTACCTCGACACTGACCGCGGGATGTTCGAGCAGCGCCTTGATCTCCGAGGCGAACACGAACAGGCGCCCGTCCCAGAAGTAGTAGAACGGCTTCTTGCCGAGGCGGTCCCGCGCGCAAAACAACGTTTTCGACACCGCGTCCCAAATCGCGAACGCGAACATGCCGCGGAAGCGCGACAGGCATGCCGGCCCCCACTCTTCATAGGCGTGCAGAATCGTTTCGGTGTCGCAGCGGGTCGCGTAGCGGTGCCCGGCGCGTTCCAGTTCCGGCCGGATCGCGGCGTGGTTGAAGATTTCACCGTTATAAATGATCGCGAGCGCGCCGGTTTCGTTGAACATGGGCTGGCGGCCGCCCGCGAGATCGATAATGCTCAAGCGGCGATGTGCCAGGTGAGCGTGCTCATCCACGTAATAACCGGCATCGTCGGGGCCGCGGTGCCGGATGACATCTCCCATGCGGCGTAGGACGGCATCCTGCCGCTCAGTCGGGGTTGCGCTTACAAATCCGGCGATGCCGCACATACATTTCTAGTTTAGGTTGCCGACGGCAGCATCGATGTGGGATCAGGTGAAGAGCCTGCGGCCGTGGGCGACGCAATGCCGTTCAACACATCCTGCAAGGTCGAACTATCACTTTGGGTATACTGCGCGTGACCGTGGTGACCGTGATGGCCATGGTGATGCACGGCCTGCGCCTGTGCTTGTGACCCGGACGATTGCGGCGCGAGGGCCGAGGGATCTCCGGTTTGCGATGCTGTTTGGAATCTCGCGGCCATGTTGTTTAGAAAATCGGCTTCGGGGCCGCTGGTTTTCGAGGCGGCATCCTTGAGGGCGGCCGAGATATCGGAGGTGGTCTGCTTGAACTGGTCGGGGTTGGTTTTGGCCAGAGATGCCAGCTTGCTGTACATCTGGGCGGCTGGCGATAGGTCGGCGCTGCCGTTCGAGGCGCTGGTGTCGTCTGTGAAGAGCGATTGTGGGTTAGTTCTACGGGAATTGCTCAGCAGACTCGACTGCAACTGGGTCGTGCTGAGTCCGCTAATGGCCTGAATGGACATCCGGTCTCCTACTAGTGTTGGATTCTCTGCCGGACGGCAGGGTGGGCGAGTCGCGGTCCACGCGGCTATTCGTTATATCGACCGTTTTCTTGGAAACTGTAGAGTTCGGCGGCTGCCGGTCCGCGTTGGCCGAAATGAGATCACCTCTCGGCCGACTCGCCGGGCCGTTAACCTTGTATTGTGCAGACCGATCTGGTCCAGATCCGCGGCCTCGGCCAACGCAAAGCGGAAGAGAACCGCAAACTCCGCGAGCATTTGAAACGCCATCCCGTCTCCGAGCGCATCTTGAAGAAGATCGCCGGCGAGGTGCAAGACGCAGCCGACTGCCGCGCGTGCGCGAATTGTTGCCGGGTCGCGACCGCCAAGTTGACAGGCCGCGATATCGAACGCCTCTCGCGCGCGACGCGCCTGAGTCCGCAGCGGTTCCTTGCGGAATACGCGACCGCCTCCGCCGAAGAGGGCTGGGTACTGAGGCGCACCGATGCCGGCTGCGTTTTTCTGAACGGCAACGATTGTCTGATCTATGAGGATCGCCCCGCCGCGTGCCGCGCCTTTCCGCACCTGACCAGCGGCGCCGGATCCCTGATGAGCCGGATGTGGGACATGCCTGATCGCGCGACCTACTGCCCGATCGTCTACGACACACTCGAGGCGATCAAGGCGACAACGCGTTTCTCCGGATAATACCGCCTACGAATGCGGCTCGGACCGCGGTTCGCGGTCCCAGAAAACCGACCGCGCAGATCAGCGCGATGGCGGCCACGAGATAAACGAACGAGGGTAGCAGGAGCGCGCCGTTCATTACGAGGTTGGGCGTCACGCAGATTGTACAGCTTACCAAACCGCGCCTGGCCGCCAATGACATAATCGGTCGCATGCGCCGCATCAAGCTATTTGTTGCCGCCAGTCTCGACGGATTTATCGCAGGCCCGAATGGCGATCTGAAGTGGCTGTTTGATGATCAGGACTACGGCTTGAGCGAATTTTACGGTACGGTGGACACGGTTCTGCTTGGCCGCAAGACATACGACGGCATGGTGCAAATGGGCATGCCGTCGTACCCGCACATGCGTAATTTTGTGTTCAGCGCTACCAGGGAGCCCGGCGTGCGCGATGGCGTGGAGTACGTACGCGAGAATCCCGCAACGTTCTGCGCGCGGCTGCGGCAGGAGCCTGGGAAAGACATTTGGCTGGTGGGCGGCGGCGCCCTGGCGCGTGCGCTGATCGAGGCGAAATTGCTGGATGACGTCGGCGTCGCTGTACATCCGGTGCTGCTCGGCGGCGGCGTGCCGCTGTTTCAAACGCCCTACGGGCAGCTCGATCTGGAACTGGCGGACTGCAAGCCGTACAATACAGGGCTGGTGGCGCTCAGCTATCGCGTGAAGCCCGCGGCGTGAACTTCGTCCTCATACTTGTTCGCGCGGCTCCGAAAAGATATTTGTGAGCCGGTTCGTCGAGAATGCCCAAAGCCTGCTGGAAGCCGCCGAAAATGTCGTCGACATGGGTGCGGCGCCGGAAGATACGGCGGTTCTGATTGGAGCCGACGGGGGCATTCGGATCGTGTCCGGCTGCGATTGGCGCCTGGACGCCTTGCAGGAGCACCATGGGGCTCGCATGGCTTACCGGGTCAGTCATCGGGACAGCACCGTCCGTGTAGAAGGGCGGGCAGGTTCGCGAACTTGTCTGTTTGAAACCGCAAAGCCCGAACGGGCCGCTCGCCTGCTGCTCCGCGATCCGGTGATCTGCCAACGGCCGCTCGTAGCCGCCGTCCCGCAACTGCTCGCGCCCGCCGCATAAGCCTGCGCCGGTCATCGGTTCCGGCGTACTCTGTTGGCTTATGCGCCTCCTCGCTGCCGCCATTGCCGCGGCTCTTTCCCTGCTGCCACTCGGCTTCGCCGCGGAGCGTTACGCGCCCACGTGGGATTCGCTAGACAAGCGTCCAGCCCCCGCTTGGTTTCCCGACGCTAAGTTCGGCATCTTCATTCACTGGGGCGTTTACTCCGTGCCCGCGTACGCGCCGATCGGACACCCGCACGAAACCATGTATGCGGAGTGGTACTGGAATTCGCTGCGCGCGGGCCGGCAACTTTTTGAGAAAACCGGCCACGGCAATGCGACGTTCGACTTTCACGTAAAGACGTACGGGCGCGATTTTCTGTATCCGGAATTCGCGCAGCGCTTCAAGGCGGAAATGTTCGACCCCGCGCAGTGGGCGGAGGTGTTCAAGAAATCGGGCGCGCGGTATGTGGTGCTCACGTCGAAACATCACGACGGCTTCGCTTTGTGGCCCAGCAAGGAGGCGACCCGCGATTGGGGGCATCCTTGGAACAGCGTGGACGCCGGACCGCATCGCGATCTGCTCGGCGACCTGACGAACGCGGTACGCGCGCAAGGACTGAAGATGGGTTTCTACTATTCGCTGTACGAGTGGTACAACCCGCTGTATTTATCCGACAAGCAGCGCTACATCAACGAGCACCTGTTCCCGCAATTCAAAGACGCGGTGACGCGTTATAAACCGTCACTGATCTTCTCGGATGGTGAATGGGACCTCACCAGCGCCGAATGGCGCTCGCCGGAGTTGCTGGCCTGGTTGTATAACGATTCGCCCGTAAAAGACGAGGTGATCGTGGACGACCGCTGGGGCAAGGACACGCGCCACAAGCACGGCGGCTATTACACGACCGAGTACACGCCGGGGCTCGAGAATGTCGCGCACGCGTGGGAAGAGAACCGCGGCATGGGGCACTCCTATGGCTACAACCGCGCGGAGCGGCTGAGCGATTACCGCACGGGACGCGAACTCGTGCTGATGCTCAGCGACCTGGTGAGCCGGGGCGGCAACCTGCTGCTCGATATCGGACCAACC
>JAICMB010000475.1 GCA_025929455.1 Bryobacteraceae bacterium
CATCTTGAAGTCAGAAACCGATCTGTCCCGGCGAGTGATCAGCGCCGCCGAGGCCGCCCTCGCCGAACACGGCTATGTCAGCGCCATCGATGTCTTTTGCGGCATGCGGCTGCTGGCGCCCTCCAACGTAGAAGCGTGGCGTAAAGGCCGTCTCGATTGTCTCGAGAGCATGATCCAGGGCCGTTTCGAGAAGCGAGCTAACTCGCTGGCAATCTTTTGGCGCTGGGCGCAAGAGAACGGCCTGAAGCCAACTGAAACGCAGTATATGCGCGCAACGCGCAACGGACCGGTAGAGTTGCGATTCAGCGTGAGCGGAGACCCCGCGGTCGAGAAGACCTATCGCACGCACTTCGTTTCGCCCGCGCTTTCCGACCGCAAACAACAACAGCTTCAGCAGAAGCTCGACCGTCCTCCGGAAACGGTGGTGTTCCAGGTACTCCGGGATTCGCAGTGTTCGGAATGCGGGACGGATGTCGAGCGGGATAACTTGCTGCTGATGGAAGGAGGGCAACCGTTATGCATGGCTTGTGCGCGTCTGGACGATCTTGAATACCTCGCCGCGGGCGAAACGGCGCTGACGCGACGCGCGACAAAATACAGCGCGCGCAAAGCGGTAGTGGTTCGGTTCAGCCGCTCGCGGAAACGGTACGAGCGGCAAGGCATTTTGGTGGAGCAAGCCGCGCTCGAGAGAGCCGAGCAGGAATGCGTGGAGGACGCGGCTGAGCGGGCGGACGCCCGGGAACGCGCCGCCGTGCGCCGCGGCGAGGAGGACCGTGCCTTCGTCGCGCGCATGGCTGCGCAGATCGCCGGCTTGTTCCCAGGCTGCCCGCGTCGCGAAATTGCCGCCATCGCCGAGCACACGGCCCAGCGCGGTAGCCGCCGCGTAGGACGAAGCGCAGCCGGGCGGAACCTGAAGGAGCATGCCTTAACCGCCGCCGTTGTAGCTGCGGTCCGCCATCGGCACACCAATTACGATGAACTGCTCGCACGTGGCCTCGACCGCACCGCCGCACGGCAGCGCGTCGCGGAAAAGGTCGATGCGGTTCTTCAAAGCTGGCGAAGGTGAACGCGCTCGGCGCAGGAAAGTTGCCGCTGGCAAGGATCGCGGGGTAAAATGTAAGCCGCAATCTGAACGCGCCGTACCTTCGGGCGCGGCGGACTTCCCTGGAGGCAATCGAAATGTTCCGCCTCGATGCCGACCGCCCCGTCGAGTTTTGTGACGGCCTGCGGCGGCGAGATTTCCTGCATGCCGGCTCGCTGACCGCGCTCGGCCTTGGCCTCACGCAGTTCTTCGGATTGAAGGCCTCGGGCGCGGTTCGCAACGATATCTCCGATAAAAACTGCATCATGCTGATGCTGGTGGGCGGCCCGTCCCAATTGGACACCTGGGACATGAAGCCCAACGCGCCCATCGAGATTCGCGGGCCGTATAAGCCGATCAAGACCAACGTCCCGGGAATCGAAATTTCCGAAAATTTCCCGCGCATGGCCAAGCACGCGGATAAATACGCGTTGATCCGCAGCATGTATCACACCGCCGCGGCCGTGCATGATACGGGCCATCAGATGATGCAGACGGGCCGGCTGTTCCAGGGCGGCAACGAGTACCCGCACGTCGGCTGCGTCCTCACGAAACTGAAAGGGCCGAAGGGCGATGTGCCCGCGCACGTGCTGCTGCCGCATCCGATCGGCAATACCGGCGGCAACATGCCGCACGGGCAAACCGCGGGCTTTCTCGGCAAGGCATACGACCCGTTCGTGCTCAACGCCGATCCGTCCGACCCGAACTTCCGCGTACCCGACATGCTGCCGCCGGATTATCTGAGCGCACTGCGCGTGGACCGGCGCCGGAACTGGCGCGATGCAATCGACAAAACCGTGAGCATGTTCGAGACTTCGCAAGATGCGCGGCTGCTCGATTCCACATTTCATCAGGCCTACACGTTAATGTCATCGCAGAAGGCCCGCGAGGCGTTCGAACTGCATCGCGAGTCCGCCGAGACGCGGCAGAAGTATGGCATGAACCGCTTCGGGCAAAGCTGTCTACTCGCCCGGCGGCTTATCGAGGCGGGTGTACGTTTCGTGACCGTGAACATGTTTGAAACGGTGTTCGACGAGATCACCTGGGACATACACGGATCGAAGCCATTCAGCCCCATTAGCTGCTATCGCGACCTGGTCGGGCCCATGTTCGACATGGCGTACAGTTCGCTGGTCGAAGAACTGTCGCAGCGCGGTCTGCTGGACACAACCATGGTGGTGGCGTTCGGCGAGTTCGGCCGCACGCCCAAGGTGAACCCCGCCGGAGGGCGCGATCATTGGCCGCAATGCTGGACCGTACTTATGGGTGGCGGCGGCATCAAGGGCGGGCAGGTCGTAGGCGCATCCGACGATATGGGCGGCGCGCCGAAAGACCGGCCGACCAATCCGGGCGAGATCGCGGCGACGCTGTTCCACGGACTCGGCATCGATCTGAAAACGGAACTGCCGGGAGCGCAAGGCCGGCCGATTCCCGTGGTCGACCGTGGCGTCGAACCGATTATGGAGCTGTTCTCATGAGGGCAGCCATTGCTGCTGTTCTGTTCGCGGGCGCCGCGCTTGCCGCGGATACCACCGTCACGAAACTCGAGATCCTTCCGCACGACATCCATCTCGGCACGCCGGAAGCACGCGAGCATTTACTCGCCGAAGCGAGTAGCGGGCGCTATCAGGAAGACGTGACCGCGAAGGCGAAATGGTCGAGTTCCAATCCTGCGGTGGCGTCGGTTGACGCGAACGGATTTGTGAAACCCGTTTCCGACGGTGAAGCCGTGATCACGGCCGGCAACGCCGGGCAGACCGCGACGGTCAAGGTTTACGTGACGGGGGCGAAGGCGCCCTTTCGCTGGAGCTTCAAAAACAACGTCATCCCTGTGATCTCGAAGATCGGCTGCAACCAGGGCGCGTGTCATGGCGCACTGGCCGGCAAAAACGGTTTCAAGCTGTCGCTGCGCGGCTACGATCCGGATACCGATTACGAAACGCTGACGCGCGTGTCGGTGGGACGCCGCGTATCGTTGACGGATCCGGCTTCGAGTTTAATGCTTTTAAAGCCGACCTTCACGATTCCGCACGGGGGCGGCAAGTGCTTCGCAGTCGGATCGCTGGAGTACCGAATTCTTTCAGAGTGGATCGCCGAGGGTGCACCGCCGCCAAGCGCGAAGGACCCCGACGTTACCGGCCTTGAGGTTTATCCCGCCGCGGCAACGCTGCAGCCCGGCGCCGAACAGCAGCTCGTTGTGCGCGCGCGTTTTTCCGATGGGCACGTGGAAGACGTAACTCGCTGGGTCAAGTACTCCTCGAACAACGAGGGCGTGGCAACGGTCGACGACAACGGCCATGTGAAGATGGTTGGCCCGGGAGAAGCGGCGGTCACATTGTGGTACTCCAGCCGCGTTTTGTATTCGCGTCTCACAGTGCCCTTCCCCAACCAGGTGGCCGACGCCGCCTATGAAACTTTTCCCAAACACAATTACATCGACGGGCTGGTCATCGATAAGCTGCGCAAGCTGAATATCGCGCCTTCGAAGCTGTGCGACGACGCGACCTTTATCCGGCGCGCCTACCTGG
>JAICMB010000802.1 GCA_025929455.1 Bryobacteraceae bacterium
CGTCACCTTCTCCGGGAATCCATCGCCCACCTCCGCCCGTAAGCGCTCGATCCACAGCCGCAGTGTGCTCTGTGTCGCCGCAAATAGCCGCTCCCACTCCGCATCGCTCAGCTTCTGCGTCAGCGCCAGAGGAGAGAGCTGCGCCGCATGCAAAATCTCATCCGAATAGGCATTGCCGATCCCGCTCACCACCCGTGGATCGGTGAGCGCTCGCTTCAACGTGTGATTTTCACTGGAAAGGGCAGCGCGGAACGCCGCAGGATCGCAGGCCAGCACATCAATGCCGCCCGGATCAACAGAAAGCAGGGTCTCCTGTCCGCTGAGCAAGAAGAGCGAGGCGCGGCGTTTTGACCCTGCTTCTGTTAGTACGAGTGAGCCTGCAAAAAAGTCGAACGCCGCCAAAGAATTTCTTCCGGCCAGCTTCGCCCCCGCCGGACGCCAGTGCAAACGCCCTGCAATCATCAGGTGCAGCACCAGCCACAGATCGCCCTCCAGCCCAAATGCGATCCGCTTTCCAATCCGCTGCAGCTCCTGCACCGTCCTCCCCTCGGCGGCGGAGATGGGTGGCTGCACGGTCCGAAGCAGAAACGCGCTCTGGATGCGGACCTTCTGCAGTGTCTGCCCGAGGACGCGTGGCTCAAGCGCCGCCATGTACGCCGCGATGTCCGGCAACTCTGGCATGGATCTATTTCCAGCCGGAATTCTAATCCTCAGGCGCCTTACTCATCGCACCAACTCATCCAGGAACCGTCGCAACGTCTCCTGAATCGTTGCGGGCGACGCCTGCCGCAGATCGAAATACGACTTCGGCTCCGACGACTTCTCAAACAGCTCCCGCGTCCGCGCCGCATCGCCGTGTCGCGCCAGAAATAACCGCGGAACATGCATTCGCTGCAGGTCGTCTGTCGGATCGAGCCATTCGTTCTGTAACAGCCACAACGGCAGAAGCCGCGCCCGCGCATCCCGATCAAACACCGCTCGCGCAGGCCGACTTGCATCCCGAATCACCACGCCTGCCGGAGCAAACTGCAGGCCCAGCGTCGCCGCGAACGTCGCGCCTGTCCCATCGCCGAACACCACAATCCGGCTTCCCGGAATGTGTCGCATGTCGGTCAGATACGTCCACGCCGCCAACGCATCGGCTCGCCCCATCCGCTCCGTCGGATGCCGGCCGGCGCTCTTCCCAAACCCGCGATAGTCAAACGCAAATACGTTGATCCCCAGACCGTGCAACTCGGCCACCGCAGCAACGGTGTCCGAAAGCGATCCGCGTCCATCGTGCAAATAAAGCACGGTGTCGGCTGCATATCGTGCCCCTGGAGCCGCCGGAATCCACCAGCCATCCAGCTGCGGCCGCCCGGTCTCCGTTACGTCGAAATGGATCTCATCAAACGGTAGCCATGCACTCGCCGGCGTCGCCGTAACGTTCCTTGAAGGATGAAAGAGGATCTGCCACTGTCCCTGATAGAACAGCAGGCACAGCGTTGCGTACACGCAGACCAGCGCCGCTCCCACCGTGATCAGAAACGCCGTCAGTATCCACCGTCCGCTCACTACCGGAGGCGGTTCACTGGATGGGCGCTGCTGCACGGGCCTGGAAGGTCGTCCCTTGCTCTTCGCCATCAGCCGAACGCCAGTTCGTCAGGATTTTCCAGCGGTGTCCCGCACACGCGGCAGATCACCGCCGAGCAGTCGCCGCACACGAGTGGGTCGGCAACCGGCCGCGCGCACAC
>JAICMB010000488.1 GCA_025929455.1 Bryobacteraceae bacterium
GCGAAGTGCTCGACCGCTCCCGGACGCTCTCCGAAGCCCTGGGGGCAGCCGGATGCGAACTGCTGCGCGCCTGGACGCCCGAGCAGGGCTCCGGCATCCTCTCGTGTCGCGCGCCCGGTGTCGACGCGAAACACACGGTCAGCCGATTGCGCGAGGCCCGTATTGCCGCGGCCGCCCGCTCCGGTTGGGTTCGTTTATCCCCGCACTTCTACATCAGCCCTGCAGAAGTGGAGACCGCCATCGGCATCGTGAGAGGCGCCCGTTGAAAGGCCGCGCCCTCTTTCCTGCCCTGGCACTGTGCTTCGCCGTGGCCTGCCTCGCTGCCGGGCCCGGCATCCCGGAATATACGTACGAAGTGGTACACGTTTACCCGCACGATGCCAGCGCGTTCACCCAAGGGCTCGAATACCACGACGGCTTCCTGTATGAGGGTACTGGCCTCAAAGGCCGCTCCACCCTCCGCAAAGTCCAACTCGAAACCGGCCGCGTCCTGCAGGAGGTCTCGCTCGATCCGCGCTACTTCGGCGAGGGCATCACGCTCGTGGGCCCGCACATCTTCGAGCTGACCTGGCAGGCGCAGACGGGATTTGAATACGACCGCACCACCTTCCGCCGCCTGAAGACCTTCGAGTACGCCGGCGAAGGCTGGGGTCTCACCAACAACGGCCGCTACATCTACATGAGCGATGGCACTCCGCGCATTCGCGTCTGGGACCCTTCCAGCCTGAAAGAGATCCGCCGCTTCACAGTCCACGACGGCTCCGCGCCGGTGTTCTACTTGAATGAGCTCGAATGGGTGCGGGGCGAAATCTTCGCCAACGTCTGGCAAAGCGACAAAATCGCCCGTATCTCACCCGCAACCGGTGCTGTCACGGGCTGGATCGACATGGCCGGCATTCTGCCGGAAGAGCACCGCTCCCCTAACGTCGATGTCCTCAACGGCATTGCCTATGACGCCGCCCAGGACCGCCTGTTCGTCACCGGTAAGCTCTGGCCCAAGCTCTTCCAAATAAAGTTGGTGAAGAGATAAGTCGTGGGGCGGGCAGTCTTGGCTGCTTGCTCATTCCTGAATACAACCGCGCGTGTAATCGTGGGGCAGGTTTTCAACCTGCGGCGGGTTTCCAAACCCGCCTCGTCCGCTGTCCGAAATAACTAATTGCGCGAGTAAATCACGACCACGTCCGTCTGCGTGCCGTCGCGCACCGCCGTGACCTTCGCCTCGCGCGTATCCGAAGCATCCGCCACGCTCAGGGACCGGCTGCCGTACTCGGGCTCGTTTGTCACGTTCAAGTGCGCGCCGGTAAACCGGTCGCGATAAAAATTCAACACGTGCTCCGGCCGGTCGTCGGTCTGAAATGAGAACATGCCGTGGTTCGACCCGGCCTCCTTGGCCGCCACCGCGTTCATCGGACGCGAACCCGGATAGTTTGGAATCCACGAAGGCACCTCTGCCGGACCGCCGCCGATACTCACGCGTGAGCCGTCGCCGCCGCGCACCGTAAGCGCTCCGGTGTTCCCGTCCGAGTGCAACGCGATCTCCGCGTCGCCTGCGCGCATATGGAAATCACCGCGTTTGGCGCGCTCCAGGTCCACCGTGTACGTTTTCCCGCTCTCGCGGTTGCGCACGCGGACCGTGCCGTTGTCTTCATTGACGGACAGCACTTCGATGTGCGGATCCACGGCGGCCATCAGCCGCGTCACCGCGAGCGCCGGATTCTTGCGCATGAGTTCGGCGCTGACACCCGCCTCTTTCACCTTGTGCACGACGAACGCGCCCAACACCAGCGCGCCGATGATAATGAGCGCGAACATAGTGGAGACGCCAATCAGCATCCAGCCGAGGAGCCCCATCCGCTTGGGCGGTTGCGGCGCGGGCTGGGCGGAATAAGCGGGGGTCATACTGCGAAGCTCCTTCGCTCAGAATACAGTATTAGAGGACCGAGGATTGCCATGAAAAACGTTTTCTTCAACTTGCAGTTCCGCGGCACCGCCGCCGCGGGCAGCGGCAGCAGTCCTGAAGCCGGCGTATTGAAAGCGATGACCAGCGCCACCAGTTGCGCCATGCGAACCGTTATCGGGCCCAATGGCGTCGAAGGCACCTTCGCGCCGGCCGAAGGCGGCCTCGCGTATTTCGAATCGGAGGTGCGCATTATCTCACCCGACAGCTTTACCGAAAGCGGCACCATCACGTTCGGCGACGGCGATCACAGTCTTACGTTCAGTACGGTCGGCCAAGGACACCTCGGCCCCAGCGCCGATCCGAAAACGATGGCGGGCTCGGTCATCTGGAAAGTCGAGAGCGGTGCAGGACAGTTCGAAGGCGCCACCGGACTCATCACCTCCAACTTCACGTTCACCGATAAGGGTGATGTCGTCGATCACCAGATCGGCGTCATTTTTTTAAAATAGCGCGGGCAATAAACCCGGCCTGCGGCGCAAGCGGGCGCGCTGCAAGCGCGATTTGCTAGCACCGGCGCGTCGACGCTCGTGACGCGAACTGGGTGTGCGAGTCAAATGGCACAGCCTGCCGAAACTCGTCCCGCTTTGTGTCAGTTTCCGTCTGAGTTCAATTCGAAATGAAATACCGATCCGCACCCGAACTGGCTGGTCACGCCGATGCTGCCGCCGTGCGCCTCGATTATCGCTTTCGCAATCGGCAATCCCATCCCGGTTCCTTGCACACCGCGCTGCCCGCGTCCTCGGTAGAACTTTTCAAAGATCAGCGACTGCTCAAACTCGTCAATACCAGGCCCCTGGTCGGCCACACTGACTCGAACGCCTGTCCGGGTGCGTTCCGCCGTCAACCGAATAGGAGTGCCGGGAGGGGAGTATTTCACGGCATTTTCGAGCAGGTGCCGAGCCACCTCTGCGATCCGCGCGCCGTCGATCCGAAGCAGCGGCAGATCAGCGGCAATGTCTAACTCGATGTTTCCACCCGCCTTGGCCGGCCCGAGGTCTTTCAGCGCACCTTCTATTGAACTGCGGATGTCCTGGTCCGCGAATTCGAGGCTAACTTGATGGGCATCGAGCTGCGCCATTTCCGTCGCTTCGCCAATGAGACGGTTTAAACGGTCGGTCTCTTCCTCGATCACGAGGATAAGATCCGTTCGCGATTCGTCGTCCAGTTGCACGCCGGAAGCGAGCGTCGAAGCGGCAGCTCTGATGCCGGTCAGCGGTGTGCGGAATTCGTGAGTGACGGCGTCGAGCAGCGCCGACCGCAACCGCTCGCTCTCGTGTGCGGCTTCCGCGTGCGAGAGTTTTTCGACCGCGCCGGCCCGTTCGGTGGCAATCCCAACCATACTGCCGACGGCTTCCAACGTTTCCCGCGAAATCTCGCCCACGACACCGAGGCTGCCGACTGCTGTGACCCCGATACGCAGCGGAACAAACGCAACGCAGTCTGCAGGACGGGCGCCAGGCTCATTCCGCGCGCTCACGGATTTCAGTTCGTCGGGCGAAAGCACGCCGCGTGCGTCTACATCCGAGTAGTAAAC
>JAICMB010000432.1 GCA_025929455.1 Bryobacteraceae bacterium
AGGTAGTAGCGCAGGCCCCACTCGCCATCGATCCAGACGCGGTGGTTTTGCGCTTCGGACGCGACTGTGCGCGCGATCTCGCGGTATTGGTTCCAGTGCTGGTAGCTGACAACGGCGAGCGCGATGCTGAGCGCCACTTCCACCGCGAACCCGGCGTAGAGCCATTTGGGAGCGAGGCGTTGCGAGACGAGCAGAGCGACCGGGAGCGCTATCGGCAGCAAATAGCGCTGCGAGCCCGCGAAGAACAGGATCAGCGCGGCGGCGAAGAACAGCAGGATCCACTGCGCCAGCCAGTCGCGCACGTGTGCGATGCACCAGGTGAGCACTGCCACGCCCGTGCCGATCGAGATCCAGAACAGCGGGTTGGGATCGTAGATCGCCGCGCCCAGCGCGGCTGCGGCGGGCAGGAACCAGCGGCGCGCGAACACGACGAGAGAGAGCACCGGGAACACCAGCCAGCCGAGATGTCCGGTGAGCGCGACGGCGTTGCGAAGCTTCTGCGCGCCCGCTTGCAGGCCGTACGTATTCATGTAACCGGCGAGCACCGCGGCCGGAACCGCGCCTGAGTTCAGCCGCTCGTGAATCTGCCAAGCGGCGATTACAACGGGAATTACTGCGAGCGCGATCCATGCCGCGCGCCAGCGTAGCAGGCCGGCGTCGACGAGGTACAAGGCGAGGATCGGGACGAGCACGATGGACTGATAAGCCGTCATGGCAGCGAGCGCCATCGCGATGCAGGACAAAGCGAGTAGCCATGTCGAGCGCCGGTCGGCGGCGTATACGAACAGTGCCGTCGCGGCAAGCCAGAACGCGACGAACGGAACGTCAGCCTCAAAAGAATTGCCGTTGACGACGAAAGCGGGCGTGGCGAGAAACAGGCACGTTGCGGCGAGCGCGTGTCCGGTGAAACGCCGCGCGAGAGCGAGCGCGCTGAGTGCCGCGATCAGAGAAAAGCCGATGTAGGCCGCGTGGAACGGCACTTCGCGGATGTCGTCCGCGACCGCGAGCAACGCGCCCAGCACCCACGAATCTAGCGGGGGGTGCGGATGACCGCGCATGTCCACTTCGTCGCCTTGAAAGATGTAGCGCGCGTGCGTGGGATGAAGCGGGTCGATCTGCGCGTGCTCGGCGCCGTAGAGATAGTAGACGTCGTCTCCCTGAATGGCTTGATTCAGGAACGGTAACCGCATGGCCAGGATCAGCAGAACGCAGACGGCAATCTGCAGAGCCAGGCCGGGCGGGCGGCGCGGCGCGGGATCGAGGACACCGACGGCAACGGCCGTGCCGCTCTCGCCGCCTCCGCCTATTCTTTCGCGGCGGGGTTGTTCTTGCGCGTCCAACGCAGCACCGGTTTGCGCGCGGCCGTCACTTCGTCGACGCGGCCGATGCGCGTCAGGTGCGGCGCCGCGAGCACGATCCGCGGATCGCGCTCCACTTCTTCGGCGATGTGAGTCATGGCGTCCACGAAAAGGTCGAGTTCCTGCTTGTCCTCCGTTTCGGTCGGCTCGATCATCAAAGCGCCGCGCACGATCAGCGGGAAGCTCACGGTGTAGGGATGGAATCCGTAGTCGATGAGCCGCTTGGCGATGTCGCCGGTGCGCACGCCGCGGCGCGCCTGCCGCTCATCGCTGAAGACGACCTCGTGCATGTTGGGGCGCTTGTACGGGAGATCGTAATACGGCTCCAGTTTCTTGCGCAGGTAGTTCGCGTTGAGCAGCGCGTCGAGCGTTGCGTTGCGAAGACCAGGGCCACCGTGCGCCATGATGTAGGCGAGCGCGCGCACCAGCACGCCGAAGTTGCCGTAGAACGCACGCACGCGGCCGATCGAGTGCGGCAGATCGTAGTTCCAGGTCCACTGCCCGTTGTCCGTACGCTTCAAGCGCGGGCTGGGCAGGAAGGGCTCGAACTCGCGCTTCACCGCAACCGCGCCGGACCCGGGACCGCCTCCGCCGTGCGGCGTCGAGAACGTCTTGTGCAGGTTCAGGTGCATGACGTCTACGCCGAAATCGCCCGGCCGCGCGATGCCGACCAGCGCGTTCATATTGGCGCCGTCCATGTAAACCAGCGCGCCCTTGTCGTGCATGATGCGCGCGATTTTGAACATGTCCTGTTCGAAAACGCCGACTGTATTCGGGTTGGTAATCATGAGCGCGGCGGTATCGGAGTCGACCGCGCGCGCAAGCGTTTCGAGATCGACTTCGCCCTCAGCGTTGGAACGGATGTTCTCTACCGCATAGCCCGACATGCTGGCCGTAGCCGGGTTGGTGCCGTGCGCACTATCGGGGATGAGAATCTTCTTGCGCGCGCCGCCGCGCGATTCGAGCAGCGCGCGGATTAATAAGATTCCGGTAAGCTCGCCGTGCGCGCCCGCCGCAGGCTGCAGCGTGACGACGTCCATGCCGGTGATTTCCGCCAGCGCCGCTTCGAGCGCGTGCACGATTTCCATCGCGCCTTGTGACAGCGCTTCGGGCTGATAAGGATGCGCCCACGCCAGGCCCTCGGTGCGCGCGACGACTTCGTTCACGCGCGGGTTGTACTTCATGGTGCAGGAGCCGAGCGGATAAAGTCCGAGGTCGATGGCGTAGTTGTGGGTGGATAGGCGAGTGAAGTGGCGGATGGTCTCGACCTCGCTCACTTCGGGGAAGTCTTCGATCTCGCGGCGAACGTTCGACGCGCCCAGCGCCCGCGACGGGTCGACCGCGGGCACGTCAAGCTCGGGCAACTGATAGCCGCGCTTGCCTGGCGAACTGCGCTCGAAGATGAGCGGCTCGTTCTGATTGATGTGCTCGCGGACCTTCTTGATGTTTTTATCCGCAGCCTGTTCCGCCGCTCGTTCGGCGGCTGTCGGCGGAGGCGGCATGACTTCGGTGCTCACTAGAACGCCCTCGCGACTTCGTCCATCTGCGCGCGTGTGTTCATCTCGGTGGCGCACAGCAGCATGGTGTTTTCAAGTTCGGGATAATAGCGGCCCAGGGCCAAGCCGCCGACGATCTTCTTCTCAAGCAGCGCGGCATTGATCTCGTCGGGGTTGCGCGCGCCGGTCGCGGCTACGTACTCGTTAAAGAACAGTCCACTGAAACGGGGTTGCACTTTACTCGCGAGGTAGTGCGCTTTGGACAGGTTCTGTTCGGCGAGGTCCCGCAAGCCCTGTTTGCCGTACACGGTCATAAAGACGGTCGCCATCAGCGCGATGAGCGCCTGGTTGGTGCAGATGTTGGAAGTGGCCTTTTCGCGGCGAATGTGTTGCTCGCGCGTCGACAGCGTGAGGCAGAACGCGCGATGGCCGTTGGTGTCGCGAGTCTCGCCGACCAAGCGGCCGGGCAACTGGCGCACAAACTTGTTTTTGCACGCGATCACGCCCGCGTAGGGGCCGCCGTAGCTGGGCGGAATCGCGAAGGACTGTAACTCGCCCGCGACAATGTCGGCATCGCGCGGCGGCTCCAGCAGGCCTAACGATACGGCCTCTGTGAATATGTAGATCAGCAGCGCGCCGTGCTTGTGCGCGATCTCGGCCGCGCGGTTCACGTCTTCGACGATGCCGAAGAAGTTCGGCGATTGAATGACGACAGCCGCGGTGTTGTCGTCCACCTTCGCCGCGAGGTCGTCGAAATCCAGGCTGCCGCGCTCGACGTCGTAGCCGGTCTCGACGATGGGCGAGTGCAGGTGCTGCAGGTAGGTGTGCAGCACTTCGCGGTATTCCGGATGCACGGTGCGCGCCACCGCGATGCGGTCGCGTCCGGTGATGCGCATGGCCATCATGGCCGCTTCGGGCACGGCGGTCGATCCGTCGTACATCGACGCATTGGCCACGTCCATGCCCGTGAGCTGGCACATCATGGTCTGAAACTCAAAGATCGTCACCAGAGTGCCTTGCGAAAT
>JAICMB010000667.1 GCA_025929455.1 Bryobacteraceae bacterium
CGGTCTGCGTAATTTGCACGTCCTGATTGCTGAAAAGAATGGTCTTACTCCGGGTGCCCTCGTCCGACGGGCCCGTGCCGAAGGTCGTCAGATGTGGCCCGAACGTGCCCGATTCGCCAACGAAAAAATCGATCTCATGCGAAAAGAAAGCCTTTTGCAGCGGATTAGTAATGGCCGTCGCAGTGGCTGTTGTTGATGCCGCGGCCAATATGGCCATGGAAAGGTATGCTCGCATGTTCAGCATGCCGGTTACCTCCCGGTTGAGAAGAATAGCACCATGTCCGGTACTACTTCGAACTGGTCATCTCCAGATCGAGCGTGCGATTCGCGAGCGACAGTTCCGCCAGTTCGCATCCGATCGCCCCAATGATCGCCGCTACGCCCGCCGTAAACAAACCGAATCCTACGCCCCCGCGGTCCGGCGCAAAGAACAACTGCAGCACCATGATCATGAACAGCATGATCGAGACATACAGCAACCGGTGCGCTACCGCCGAGAACGCGATACGCCTGCGGAACAGCGTCATTTGCCGCTCGATTGTGGCGCGGCGGTCACGCGTCGTTTCCATCGACCGCATCTCGGCCGCGAGCGCCCGCAACCGGTCCGACATCGCCTGATGCTTGTTCGAAACGCCCAGCGTGAGCACTGCGGCCGCCGACACCATTACGACGGGTGTGACCGCGGCCGAAATGGTTTCCAGTAGCGCCGGCATCAGAAAATAAACTTCGCCGCCAGTTGCAGAATGCGCGGATCGTACGTTCCGGTCCGCTGTAAAAACGCCGGGTTCGTCGTGAACGCGCGCGTCGTCGCGCTGTAGTTGTACTCGGTCGTAATCAGCGACGCAAAATTCGCGCGATTGGTCACGTTGAACGCCTCGCCCATTAGCCGCAGCCGCATGCGCTCGCCGAACACGATGTCCTTGGTCGCGCGCACATCCACGGTCATGTAATTTGGGCCTTCAATGGTGTCGCGCCCCACATACGGCGGCCGGTCCGTCGCCGCGTTGCCGTCGTTATTCGCATCGCTGCTCACGCCCGCCGAGTAATAGCGCCCGCTTTGCACCTGCGAAATCGTCGAAAGCTGGTACCCGCGCAGAATGGCGCGCAGCACCCGATTCTGCATCGACCGCGCGTAGTCGATATCCCAAATCCCCGCGAATACGAACCGCTGGTTGATGTCCGCGTTGCCATGGCCGCGGTCAAGATTCGGCAGCGTCGGATATTGCACCTGCTTCGAATCGTCCGCCCCGATCACCACCTGCGTCTGGTCCGGCTTGTCGTCCAGCACTTTCGAAAACGTATACGAAGTCTGAATCGTAAAGCCCTGCGCAAAACGTTTCGTGAGTTGGATGAACCCGCCGTGATACACCGAATTCGCGCCGCTGTCGAAAATGCTGATGCGCCCGAAGTTCGCATCCGGCCTCGCCGGCCCGCCCGTGCCCGGGTAGCGCAAAAACGAAATCGCCTGCCCGTTCAACGTACCTTGCGCCAGCACCGGCGGAAACAGATTGATGTCGCGCGTGCGAGTGAGATGCTCGCCCTTGACTCCCAGATACCCCAGTGTCAGACCATAGTTATTGCCAAGCTGAAACTCCGTGTTTAAGCTCCACTGATGCGTCAGCGGCTGCACGTAGTCCGGCGCAAAGACGTATATGTCGGGATGACGGCTCAGCGCCGGCGGCGCGGCGAGAATATTGGGATACGCCGGAAACCCTCCCGTAGACGCGTTTAGCGTGTACGTCTGCACCTGAATGCCGTTCTGTGTAAACGCGGTTCCCGTGAGAATGGACGGCGTGCGCGCGTAATAGATGCCATACCCGCCGCGAATCACGAACGTGCCTGATTGGTTCATGCGGTACGCCACCCCGAACCGCGGGGCGATGTTGTTCTTATCGATATTGATGCGCGCCGTGTCCAGATGCATCGCCGCCAGCATCGCGTCGGGATTATGCACCTGCGGCTGCGCGTAGTCGAACAGGTCATACCGTATGCCGTAGTTCAACGTCAACCGCTCAGTGGCGCGCCAGCTATCCTGAGCGTAGGACCCGTATTCATTGGAGTTCGGCTGTGACAGCGGTCCGCTCGTACTCGCGCCCGCGAACGCCTGCGTGTACGAGAACGGCCGGTCCGCCGCGAAATCCGCGTAGCTGTTGTACACATACGAGCCGCTGAAGTTCCCCGGGAAATAGTTTCCGATCTTTTGAAAAATCACATCCGAGCCGAACTTGAAGTTATGCCGCCCCGCGATGTGCGACAGGCTCTCGGCCCATTGATACGTGCGCGCGTTGGTATAGCGCGGGCTGAAATCGTTGCGCCCGATGTTCAGCGCCGTAGTCCCGCTCTGACGAATCAGCGCTTCCGGCGCGGTCGAATTTGCGAACCCCGGCTCGTTATCGCGCGTCCACGCGAAGCGGCTCTCCAGCACACTGGTGGTTCCGATCGCGAGCGTGTGATTCGCCGCTATGTTATCGGTCGTCACGTTCGCATTGCCGGTATGTCC
>JAICMB010000198.1 GCA_025929455.1 Bryobacteraceae bacterium
ACGTGAGATTATCGCCATAGTTCTTTGCGAACGCGGCCTGGAGCGCGTTGTAGCGCTCGCTGCCGCCGTTGTCGTAGTACGTGATGTTGTTGAAGATCGGAAAGAAGCGGCGCTGCGGGGTGAACGGCGTCGTGCTCGGGGGCGGTTCGTTCAGATTGCGCGTATACAACAGATTCACCGAGTGCGATCCGACATAAGACAGGCGCAGCGCGGCGCTGCCGATCTGCCTTTCGATCGTAAAATTCCATTGTTGCGTGTACGGCATCGTAATGTTGGGATTTACGCCGAACGCGTTCTGTGTGGCGGTACGTCCTGACGGCAGAAACGGTGATGGAAAACTGAACAGCGGTGCACCGTTCGTGATGGCATTGTTATACGTCGTGCTGCCGGAAAACGGGCCGCCGCCCAGCGACCGCGCCAGCGCTCCGTAAATGATGTTGCCGTAAATGCCGTACCCGCCGCGAACGACGGTTTTATCGTCATTGAACGGCTTGTAAGCGAATCCTACGCGCGGGTAGAAGTTGTTCTTCGGAAACTGCACCAGCGCTCCATCCGGATATCCCGCCTGCTTGGCAGAAACGATCGGAATGTTCGTCGGATAGAAGGGATTGATATGACTCATTCCGGCGGTCGGCACCACCCAGGATCCGTTTGCCGAATCGAAGTTTGCAATGCTGCCGTAGCGGTCGTAATACGGTCCCGATAGTTGCCATCGCAGACCGTAGTTCAGGGTCAGGTTCGTCGTGATCTTGAACTGGTCCTGCGCATACAGACTCCACATGGTTCCCCGCAGATATCGCGGCGGATTTGGAATGCTGACCGACGTGCTCTGCGGAATCCCGAGCAGAAAGTCCGCGTAGCCGAATCCCGTATAAACACCCGTGAAGTCGTAGCGGCCGTACATATTGTTCGGGTAATTGTAGCCGCCGAGCTGATCGCGAATGGCATCGAATCCGAATCGTAATGCGTGACGGCCCTTGCTCCAGCTCAGGTTATCGGTGTACTCGAAATTGGTATCGAGCGTCAGCGCTTGTGAGTTCGGCTGATCGGTTGACGTCAAGCCGGTGATATAAAACGCCGGCACGTTGTGAATGCCCGACGTGGTGATCCCCTGTATGCCCACCTGCTGCAAAATATCCGATCCCACCAACTCCGGAAAGTAGAAATTGCGCTGCCGTGTCATGCCCGCGCGAAATTCGTTGAGCAGCGTGGGCGAGAACAGATGCGTCCAGGATGCAACCGCGCTGCGGGAACTGCGAATCTGGTCGCGTTCCCCCACTGGCGGAAGCGTGTTCTCGCGCGCCGTGAGCGGTAGCTGCCGCATACTGAAGCGGCCATAAATACGGTCGCCGGCTTTGAAATTCTGATCCACGCGAATGCCGCCGTCGTTGAAGTGCGTGAAGCCTGTCTGTGCCGGAAACTGCCCCCGCCAGTTGCCCGATTGCAATCCGGCCGGCCCAAAATTCGGCTGCGGATAAAAGAAGTCCTGGATTTTCTGCGACACCGGGCTGATGCGGTTCGCCGGAATCATGTTGCCGGCGAACGGCTGTTTGGTGAAGGGATCGACGATCTGCGTTGAAAGCGCGCTGAAGTCGCCGGTGCGCCACGCTGGAAGCGCGGTGTTGCCCGTCACAACGACATTCGCCGCTTCCCGCGAGCCTTCGTAATTTCCGAAAAAGAAGGTCTTGTCTTTGATGATGGGGCCGCCGAAGTAGCCGCCGAAATCGTGATACACGCGGAACGGAGTTGACGTCGCAAAAAAATCGCGCGCGTTCAGATGCCCGCTGTTGTAATCCCAAAAGGCACTGCCGTGATACGTGTTCGAGCCCGACTTTGTGACCACGGCGATGTTTGCAGGCGTCGCGAATTCAGCCGGCGTATCGGCGAGCTGGACGTTTATCTCCTGCACGCCTTCGAGGCTCGGCTGCACCGGACCGGGACCGATAGGATACGCCATCACCGCGATGCCGTCCATGGTTGGCAGCACGCCGCTGATCTGGCGCACGCCCTGCACGTTGCTGATGCTGTTTCCGGGCATGCTGTTTACGCCGGGATTCATCAATACGAACGTGTAGATGCCCTGATCGCCCGCGTGCCGCGATACCAGCGGCAGCTCCTGCAGATCGCGCGTCGTTTTTATGTTCGAGAGGTTGCTGGTTTCCGTAGAAATCTGTATCGCATCGGCGGCCACCTGCACCGAGGTTCCCGCGGAAGCGATCGCCAGGTGGACATCCGCGTTCAATACCTGATTGGCGCTGAGAATCAGACTGGCGCTTTCATACGCTGCGAAGCCGGGAGCGTTCACGCGCACACGATACGTACCCACGTTGAGGTTCGGCGCCGTAAAGATGCCGGCGCTGGAGGTGGTGAGCTCGCGCACGGAGCCTTGCAGCTCGTTTACGACCAGAACCTTCGCCTGCGGCACCAGTGCGCCGCTGGGATCGGTGACGGTTCCCGTAATCGTACCCGTGGTAGTTTGCGCGAAAACGCTGGAGATTGCGGCCGAAAGTGCGAACGCGGCCATCGCGTTTACGAATATTCGGTTCATTTAAGGCCTCCCATTCTCGCTGACCAAGCGATTCCGCCGATTATAACGTGATCGCCGCGCCTTCGTTTCTTACGCGTTCAGTTGCGCCGGACGCCGCGGTGAGTCAAGCTAGTCTCTTTTGGAGGTGCCCCATCGAACGGCGGCGATTTCTGGAACTCTTGCCCGCAGGCGCTCTTGCGGCTCAAACAGCGCTTGCCAGTGCTGCGCCGCAACAACCGCTGCCACGGGCGCATTGGCTCGACAACGGGTTGATCGACGCGGGCGGCTCGCATGAGCCTTATATATTCGTGGTGCGCCGCGGCGGGCAGCGACTCGATGCACGCCGGCAATACGAACGCGCGCAGAACGAAGAAACCGTACGCGCGCTGCACCAGCAAGGCATCGAGGTGTTCCACACGCACCTGTATAAAGGGTTCGGCATGGCCGCCGAGATGCCCGAAATGCAGGATAGTATCCGCGCCGCGGCGTTCGCGCACAGCCTGGGAATGAAGGTGGATACCTACATTCAATGGAACACCTTGATGTACGAAACCTTCTTCGCCGAGGAGCCGCGCGCGAAAAACTGGGTGCAGCGGGATTCACTTGGGCGTCCGATCATGCTGACGTACGGCTTTCAGCAGTCATACCGGTACCGCCCATGTTTCAGCAATCAGGAATATCTGGACTACCTCAAACGCATCGTGCGCTTCGCGGTCGAGCAAGTAAAAACCGACTTCATCCATTTCGATAATTTCGATCTCAACGCCGAGCCCGATTCCTGCCACTGCCCGCAATGCGTGCAGGGCTTCCGCAGGCAGTTGCGAACCAAGTACAGCGACGCGCAACGCCAGGAGCGCTTCGGATTTTCAAATGTCGAGTACGTAAATCCGCCGGAATGGAACGCGCAGAACCCGCCGGCGAAGATGCAGATCATTTTCGACCCTGCGTTCCAGGAGTGGATCGATTTCCGTTGCGAGTCCATGGCGAAAGCGCTGCACCAGGTCGCCTCGTACGCGAAATCGCTCAATCCCGAGGTGGCTATCGAAATAAATCCCCACGGGATTACGGGTGGAAATCGCGCGTGGGAAGCGGGGATTGACCACGCGCGCCTGCTGCGCTCGACGGAGGTGTTCTGGACCGAGGAGCCAAACTTGCCCGGTTTAGAGAGCGACGGGCGCCTCGTTTCAAAGATCCGCAGCTACAAGCTCGCGCGTGCGTTCAACAACATCCTGCTTACCTACATCACCGCCGATGAGGTCGCCATGGCGGAATGCCTGGCATTCAATCAGACCATCGGTTTTGCCGGCAATGCTCCGTTATCCCCGGCGATGACTCGTTATGTCGCGTTCTATCGCGCCAATCGCGACCTCTATCATCAAACGAAAGATGCCGCGGAAGTCGCGCTGCTGCGTTCCTATCCATCGATCACGTACAATCAACCGCGCTGCCAGCTTAGCGCCATTCTCGCCGAGCAGGCCCTTATACAAGCGCGCGTCCCATTCCGGCTTATTTTCGACGACGACCTCGCGGATTTGAGCCGCTATCGTGCGGTGATCTTGCCGGATTCGGAGTGTTTGTCGGACGCCCAGTTGCAATCCATCCGAAACTTCGTCGAGCGCGGCGGCGGCTTGGTGGTCGTGGGGTCGAGCGGCTGGTACGACGAATGGCGGCGATTGCGCGTGCAGCCCGGCCTCGCAGGTCTGGTTGACGATCAGCCGGCTCCTCGCGCGTATGAGGAACACGTGCAGCATCACGTGGCGCATGGCGAACCGCGCCGCAAAGAGGCCGGCCGCGGGCGCGTGTTTTATCTGCCGGCGCTGGAGTTCGATGGACCGCGGCCTGAGTTTGGTCCATACTTCAAAGTCGACAACCGTTTCTGGAAAAATCCCGCGAACGCGAGCGTGTTTCTGGACGGCTTGGCGTGGGCCGTCGGGCGCGAACCGCTGCTGACAGTGGACGCTCCCAATTACCTGATCGCGAATGTGGTGGAACAGCCGGAGAAGCGGCGAATGGCGATTCACCTGGTCAATTACAACCCACGCGGCGCCGAGCTAAAGAACGTTGCCGTAAGTTGCCGCGCTCCCGACGGCTCGCGGATCGAGTCGTGCCGCCTTTATGCGCCGGAGCAATCCGCCCCCGTCGATCTGACGCTGCAGACGCGATCTGGCGCGGCGTCGTTCCGTATTCCGCAAATCAGTACGTACGCCATCATCTCGGTGCAACTTACATGAATTTCAAAATTCGCTTCGTAATCGCGGCCGTCGCGCTCGCTACGGCAGCGTACGGGCAAATCGGCAACGCGACCTGGTCCACCACGGTTCCCCAGAACTTCGACGAGCCGGCCTGGTGGGATCAGGGTGTCGTGTTCGTGGGCAACTGGGAGCCGTTGGCTTTCCAGCTCCGGCACGGCGGAAACCTGCCGGTCGATATTGAAGATCGCTACCGGCGCGAACACACGGAAGAGACTGTCCTCAAGTTGAAAGAAGCCGGAGTGAATCTCATCATCACTCACTTCTACAAAATGGGTCTTCCGCACGACGACGTGGAAGGCGCGAAGAGACTCGCCGAGCTATGCCACAAGCACGGTATGAAAATTGGGACCTATATCGGCGGCACGATGTTCGCCGAAACGCTGCTGCGTGAGGTGCCGGAGTCCAAGCAGTGGGTTCGATACGATGAACACGGCGACCCCGTCCGCTACGGCGAGCAAACCTATCGCTACCGCCCCGATTTCAACAACCCCGGCTATGTCGATTACATGAAGCGTATCATCCGTGTGGCGGTGCAGGAGGTGCACACGGACCTCATCCACTTCGATAATCACGCGCTGATTGCGCCGCCTTGGACCGGCAACACGCCCGAGATCAACCGCCGGTTTCGCGAGTTCCTGAAACGAAAGTACACGCCGGAACAACTGCAAGAGCGCTTCGGATTCTCAGACATATCCGCCGTGACGGTGCCATCGTGGCAGGGCATCGCACGCCCGTCTGCGATATCCCCCATCGGCGACCCGCTGATCGAAGAGTGGATCGATTTCCGCTGTCAGGACTTCGCGGAATATTACGGCAAGCTGGCCGAGTACATTCGCCAACTGAATCCGAACGTTGTCGTCGAATTGAATCCGCACGGTATCTACGGTACAAATCGCGCGTTCCTCAACGGCATCGATCACGCGCGCCTGCTGCCACACGGATCCGTGTTTTGGAGTGAGGAGCCGAACGAGGCGCACGTGGACGCGCAGGGCGATCTGGTTTCGAAGATTCGATCCCTCAAGCTGGCCCGCAGCCTGAATGAGACCCTCTTCATTTACACCGGCTCGCAACGAGGGTCTTACCGTGTATTGATGGCCGAATCGATGGCGTTCAATCGCAACTGTCTGGGTGACATTGGAGATCCGCTTACGGCGTACGAGATTCCGGACGAGGAGCGGAGCTACATCCGGTTCTATCATGATCAGAACCGCCACTTCGCGGCGACCCACGACGTTGCGGATCTGGCTGTGCTGCGTTCGTTCCCGTCGATGTCCTATAACAGTCTTGGGCCGCAGCTTGAAACTACGCTCGCCGAACAGACACTGATTCAATATAAGGTTCCGTTCACGTACGTTTTCGATCAAGATTTGCACAATCTGTCGCGTTTCAAGGCAGTGATTTTGGCCGATCAGGAATCGCTTTCGGACAATGCCATCGCGGCGGTGCGCGAGTATGTGAAGAACGGCGGCGCGGTGCTCGCGACGGGCAACACGTCGCTCTACAACGATTGGCGCCGGCGGCGCGCTGACTTCGGCTTGTCGGACGTGCTCGATGTGCATTACCGCCAAGGACAACTGCCGGAGGCTCACCGCAACGATTTCGGCCGCGGTCGTGCCGCGTATCTGCCCGCCGTGGAGAGCGTAGACCATATC